>DASQWY010000162.1:0-9246 GCA_035640005.1 Actinomycetes bacterium | reverse complement strand
GCGGTGCTGCCGCTGGCGCTGGTGGCCGCCGTCCCGCCGGTGCTCAACCGGCTGCTCGGCCTCGCGCTGCGGCTGGCCAGGCGGCCGGCGCTGCCGGCGCCGCTGTCGCTCGGCGGCGTGCTGCGGGCGGCCGGCTGGTCGCTGGCCGCCTGGTTCGCCTACGGCGTGCACGCCTGGGTGCTGGCCAGGCGGCTCGGCGCCGCCGGCGAGCCGCTGCTGCTGCTGCGGGTGACCGGGGCGTTCGCCGCCGCCTGGTGCGCGGGCTTCCTGCTGGTGGTCGCCCCCGCCGGGGCCGGCGTCCGCGAGGCCGCCCTGGTGCTGCTGCTCGGCCCGGTCATGACCACCGCGCAGGCCACCGTGCTGGCGGTGGTCTCGCGGCTGCTGTTCGTGGTCGGCGACGCCGGCTGGGGCGCGGTCGCCGCGCTGGTGGCCCGCCGCCCGCGGGCGCCGGCGTCAGGCCCGCAGGGTCGCCCAGACGGTGGTCCAGGGGAACGGGGTGGAGACCTCGCGGACCTCGGCGACCCGGGAGACGAAGCGCACGAACCCGGCCGTTGACCAGTGGTTCAGGTGGCCGGGGGTGTTGCCGAGGTCGCGCACGTAGCGGCCGGTGAGCAGGTTGCAGGAGCGGAAGATCGGCTCCCGCGGCACCGACAGCACCAGGTGCCCGCGGCCGACCCTGGCCATCTCGGCCAGGCCCCGCTCCGGGTCGGTCAGGTGCTCCAGCACCTCGGCGGCCACCACCACGTCGAAGCGGCGGTCCTCGAACGGCAGCGACAGCGCGTCCGCGTGCAGGAACCGCGGCCCGTGGTAGCGGCGCCACTCGGCGCGCAGGCCAGCGTCCGGCAGGTCGAGCGCGACCACCTCGTCCCAGCGGCGCTGCAGCTTGTCGGCGATCACGCCCTCGCCGCAGCCGACCTCCAGGGCGCGCGCGGTGCCGCCGTCGGGGGCGTCGGCGATCCGCTGGAAGACCCGCTCCAGGTTGGCCACCCAGCGGTTGGTCAGCCAGCGGATGGCCGGGTTGCGGGCGGTGTACTTCTGGGTGTGGTTGCCGATGACGACGCCCTCGGTCTCGGGCGCGACCTGACTGTTGGACACCGGGCGACCCCTCGGGCTCAGTCGGTGGCGGTGCGCCGCACGACCAGGTCGGCCAGCAGCGCGATCGCCATGATGTTGAAGGCGGCCAGCCCGACCAGCACGGTGGACCCGGCCACGTGCAGGTGGTGGACGACCAGGTCGACGCAGGCCTTGACGAAGGTGGCGCCCATCAGCGTCAGCCCGACCGGCATCAGCACCCGCAGCGGGTTGAAGTACATCACCATCCGCAGCACCTGGATGATGTAGTTGTAGGCGTCCCGGAACGGGTGGAACTTCGACCGCCCCGAGCGCTTGTAGTAGTCGATCGGCACGTACTTGATGGTGTGGCCGTTGCACAGGAACGCCAGCGTGATGGTGGTCACGCAGGAGAACCCGGGCGGCAGCAGGCGCAGGTACGGCTCGGCGACCGAGCGCTTGAACGCCCGCAGGCCGGAGTTGAGGTCGGGGATCGGCGTGTTGGTCAGCCAGATGGCCAGCCGGCGGATGGCCCACTTGGCGGGGACGCGGAAGAACCTGTAGGTGCCGGCCTCGCTGCGGCGCGCGCCGACCACCTGGTCCCAGCTGTCGTCCAGCTCGCGGACCAGCTCGGGGATGCGCTCGTTGGGGTAGGTCATGTCCGCGTCGGTCCAGACCACCACCCGCCCGCGGGCCTGCTGGGTGCCGATCCGGCGGGCCGTGCCGGAGCCCTGGTTGCGCGGCAGCAGGATCGCGCGGACCCCCGGCAGGCTGGCCAGCACCTCGCGGGTCCCGTCGGTCGAGCCGTCGTCCACGCCGATCAGCTCGTAGCTCATGCCCGACTCTTCCAGGGCCGCCCGGATGCGCTTGACCTCCAGCTCGAGGTGGTCCCGCTCGTTGTAGCAGGGCAGCACGACGGACACGTCGGGGGGGCTGGACGGGGTGACGCTCACTGCTGGTACTCCTCGTTCGGGGGTGCGGCGCGGGGAGCAGCCTAGGCAACCGGCCGTCGTGGGCGGGCGGCGCGCGATTAACGATAGACGAACGATTGGGAAATTTCCGGGGAGCGATATCGTAACTCCTCACAGGCGATATCCGGATCATGTCATTTGCCTGGTTGGCTGGGTTATCCGAATGCTGCCGGCTGCTAGACTCCGCGCCGCGATGGCCGTTTCCCAGTCGAACGCGTCGCCGCAGCGGCTGGACATCCCGCCAGAGGCTCCGGCGCCACCGGCCGTTTTCGCCAGCGAGCTGCTGCTGGGGGTGCCGCTGCTCGCCGTCGGCCTGCTCGCCTGGGCCGCGCTCGCGCTCGCCCACCTCGGCCGTTTCGGCCTGGCCGCCGCCGTCGCCGCGGCCGCGGCGGCGCTGGCCGCGCTCGCCGTGCTCGCCCGCGTGGCGGGCGGGCGGGTGCGGGTGGCCGTCGACCCGGGCGGGCTGGCCATGGTCGCCGGGGTCGGGCTGGTCGCGGGCCTGCTGTGCTTCCCCGGCTTCCCCTACGGGGCGGGCGACAAGGATCCGGGCAGCTACACCTCGCACGCGATCGCGATCGCCCGCACCGGCTCCTACCAGCTTGCCGACCCGGTGCCGTCGAGGGTGCCGGCGGTGGTCCGCTGGTCTCCCGGCGCCCGCTTCCCGGCGGTGTGGGCCAAGCAGGGCGACCCCAGCCGGGTCGTGCCGCAGTTCTACCACCTGTGGCCCGCGCTGCTGGCGGTCGCCTACGCCGCCGGCGGGACCGGCTGGCTGGTGCAGGTCGGCCCGGCCTGCGGGGTGCTGGCGGTGCTGGCGGCCGCGCTGGCCGCGCGGCGCGCCTTCGGGCTGCTCACCGGCACCCTGGCCGGGCTGCTGCTGGCCGCCAACATGCTGGAGGTCTGGCAGGCCAAGTACCCGACCACCGAGATCCTCACCCAGGCGCTGGTGAGCGGCGCCGTCCTGGGCGCGGTGGTCGCCCTGCGGAGCGGCTGGCGGCCCGCCGCCGGCCTGGCCGGGCTGCTGCTCGGCCTCTCCTACCTGGCGCGGCCCGACAGCCTGGCGCTGCTGCTGCTGGCCGCCGCCGGTTTGGCCGCCCTGCTGGCCGCCGGCCGCTTCGACGGCCGCGCCGGCTGGTTCGCGGCCGGCCTGGCGGTGACCCTGCCGCACGGGCTGCTGCAGGCCTACCACTTCGCCTCCAAGTACACCGCCTCCAACGACGTGCCCGGCCTGGGCACGGTGGCGCTGGCCGGCGGCGGCGTGCTGGTCGCCGGGGCGCTGCTGCGGCTGACGGTCCCCGGCGCCGGCGCGTGGCTGGCCGACCGGTTGGGGCGGCGCCGGGTGCAGGGGTGGGCCGGCCTGGCGGTGGTCGCGGCCGCCGGGCTGCTGATGGTGGTCGGCTTCCTGCGCCCGTGGCTGTTCGGCCGCGCCTACTTCACCCTGAACGGCCGGCGGCTGCTCAGCTACGACGAGCAGTCGCTGCACCGCCTGTCGTGGTTCTTCACCCTGCCGGGGTTCGCGCTGATGGGCGCCGGCCTGGCCGTGGTGGCGCTGCGCCGCTGGCGGCCGGCGGCCTGGGCGGTGGTGCTGCCGGCCCTGTGCCTGTTGCCGCTGTACGCCTGGCACGCGCAGAACTCGACCCGGCTGATGTGGTGGAGCCGCCGCTTCGTGCCGGTGGTGGTGCCGGGGCTGGCGGTGCTGATCGCGGTGGCGCTCGCCGCCGGCCTGCGCTGGCCGGCGGGCTGGCGCCTGCCCGCCCGGGCCGCCGGGACGGCGGCGCGCCGGCGCTGGCCGGACCTGGTCGCCGCCGCCGCGCGGCGGCCCTGGCCGTTGCGGGCCGCCAGCGGCGTCGCCACCGCGTTCCTGCTGGTGGTGTTCCTCGGCCAGTCGCTGCCGCTGCGCGGCCACCACGAGCTCGCCGGCTCGTTCGCGGTGACCCGCCAGGTGGCGGCTGTGGCCGGCGACCGCCAGGGGGTGTTCCTGTGGCAGCCGCCGCAGCGGCCCTACTCGCCGGTGGCGCTGTTCGGCGCGCCGGTGTGGCTGCAGCGGGGCGAGGTCAGCGCGCTGCTGCCCGGCCGCACCGACCCCGGCTACGTGCGCGCGTTCGTGCGGGGCTTCCCCGGCCAGCCGGTCTTCCTGGTCTGGTCCGGCGAGCCGCCGCCCGCCTACGCCGCGCTCGGCCTGCAGCGGGTCGCCGCCGTCGACACCAGCCTGCCCCGCTGGCAGGAGTCGGACACCAGCCGCCCGCGCCGGTCGGTCCCGGTCCCCGTGCGCTTCGCCGTCTGGCGGGTCCGCGGCACCTGACCCCGGCCCGGCTCAGCCCGCCGCCTCCTCGGCGGCCAGCAGCCACAGCGCCCGGGCGCACATGCCCAGGGCGGCGGCCAGCAGCAGCGCGGCCACCCCGCAGACCGGCCAGGCGGGCAGGCCGGTGGTGGCCCTGACGGCGCCGGCGACGGCGCCGGCCAGGGAGGGGCGGCCGCGGCTGGTGCGCGACAGGAAGGTGGCCCACAGCAGCAGGTTCAGGACCACCTCGCCGGCCAGCACCGCGATGGCGGCCAGGCCGCGGCGGTGGCCGGGCAGCTCGGCCAGGCCGGCGGCGGCGACCAGGCCGAGCACCCCGAGCCCCGGGTACAGGTAGCGGGCGTGGGCGCCGCCGCCCTGCGCCACGTAGGTCGCCAGCGCCACCATCAGCAGCGGCACCATCCCGAGCGCCAGCAGCCAGGCGAGCAGGACGCCGGCCGCGGGGCGGGGGCGGGCGCGGCGGGCCAGCAGGCGGGCGCCGCCCAGGGCCAGCCCGGCGGCCGCCAGCACGCCGACCACGCGGCCGGGGACGGCGAGGGCGTCCTTGGCCAGGAACTGCATGTCGGCGAAGCGGCCCCACAGCTGGTCGAAGATCCGCGACCAGAAGCCGGCCGACAGCAGGAACTGGTCCGGCGAGCCGCGCGGGCGCATGCCGAACTGGCGGAGGTTGGCCGCGGTGCCGCCGATGTCGCCGTACAGGGCGCGGTTGCGCAGGTAGAACCAGCCCGCCGCCAGCGCCGTCACACCCGCGACCACGCCTGCGTCACGGGCGCCCGCCACCGCGGTTCGCCACCGGCGCTGCCCCCGATCCTCCGGGGTATCCGTCCCGGGTTCCCCGGACCCCTCCAGATGCACGAGTGGCGCCAGGCCGGCGGCCAGCACCGCGGCGGCGGCGAACGGCAGCCCGGAGGCGCGCGTCAGCGCGGCGGCCGCCGCGGCGGTGGCCAGGGCGGCCACGCGCCCGCGGCTCGGCCCGCGGACCAGCACCAGGGCGCTGAGGGCGAGGGTGGCGGTGGCGGTGGTGAAGCCGGCCGCGTCGTTGTGGACCAGCCCGGAGATGTGCACGAACGAGGGCACCAGCGAGCCGACCCCGGCGGCGGCCACCGCCAGCTGCGGCCGCCCGGGCGCCAGCACCAGCGCCAGGCCCGCCACCGCCAGCACCCCGGCGCCGCCCAGCAGCACGGTCAGCAGCCGGGCGGCGGCGAAGCCGACCATCGGGTGGCCGGTCGCCACCCCCAGCCGCAGCGGCAGCGCCACCAGCGCGTAGTACAGCGGCGGGTGGTTGGCGGTGTACACCCGCAGCCGGTTCTGGTAGGCGCGTGGCATCCGCGGCAGCAGCGGGGTCGGGGTCGTCAGGGTCGGCAGCCGCCCACGCCCGACCAGCAGCGCGTAGCCGGTGTGGGGCATCTCGTCGGCGGGCAGGAACGGCCGCACGCTGAGCGCGTGCAGGCCGGCCAGGACGGTGAAGGCCAGCAGCACGCCGGCGAGGCCGAGCGCGAGCGCGCCCCTGGACCGCTCCGGGCGCCCCTCCGGGACGCCCGCCGGGGCCGGGGCCGGGCCCGGGGCGGGCGGGACCGCGACCTGGGACGGTGGATCCATGCCGGCCGCATCCTACCGTCCCGTACGGGTAGGGTTTGAGGCGATGAACGAGCCCCGCCTCGCGCTCACCTACGACGACGTGCTGCTGGTGCCGCGCCGCTCGGCCGTCCGCTCGCGCGCCGAGGTCTCCACCCGCTCCTGCTTCACGCGCCGCATCGAGCTGGCGGTGCCGCTGGTCTCCGCCAACATGGACACGGTGACCACCGCGCCGATGGCGATCGCCATGGCCGAGCTCGGCGGCATCGGCGTGATCCACCGCTTCCTGCCGACGGCGGGGCAGGCCGCCGAGGTCAAGCGGGTCAAGCGCTACCTGACGCGGGTGATCGCCGAGCCGTACACGGTCGGGCCGGAGCGGACCGTGCGGGAGGCGCGCGCCGAGGCGGGGCGGCTCGGGGTCACCGGCCTGCTGGTGGTCGACGCCGAGCGGCGGCCGCTCGGCATCCTCACCGCCAGGGACATGCGGGCCGCGCCGGGCGCCAGCGTCGCCGAGGCGATGACCCCGGCCGCGCGGCTGGTCACCGGCCCGCCCGAGATCGCCCTGGAGCAGGCCCGCCAGCTGCTGGACCGCCACCGGGTCGAGAAGCTGCCGCTGGTCGACGGCGACGGCCGCCTGACCGGGCTGATCACCCTGCGCGACCTGGAGTCGCACGGCCAGTTCCCGCACGCCACCCGCGACCAGCACGGCCGGCTGCGGGTCGCCGCCGCCGTCGGCGTCCGCGGCGGCTACCTGGTCCGGGCGGAGGCGCTGCAGGCGGCCGGCGTCGACGCGCTGGTGCTCGACATCGCCCACGGCCACGCCGAGCACGCCATCGAGGCGGTCCGGGAGCTGAAGGCCGCCTGGCCCGACGCCGAGCTGGTGGCCGGCAACGTGGCCACCCCGGACGGCTTCCGCGACCTGGTCGAGGCCGGCGCCGACGCGGTCAAGGTCGGCATCGGACCGGGCCTGGCCTGTACCACCCGGCTGGTCGCCGGGGTCGGCGTGCCGCAGCTGACCGCCGTGCTCGACTGCGCGACCGCCGCCCGCGCCAGCGGCACCCCGCTGATCGCCGACGGCGGCGTCCGCCACCCGGGCGACGTGGCCAAGGCCATCGCCGCCGGGGCCAGCACCGTCATGGTCGGCGGGCTGTTCGCCGGCCGCGCCGAGAGCCCCGGCGAGGTGGTCCGCCGCCGCGGCCAGCTGTTCAAGGTCTTCCGCGGCATGGCGTCGCAGTCGGCGGCCGCGGCCCGCCTGGCGATCGAGGGCCGCGGCGACGCCCTCGACCAGTACGTGCCGGAGGGCGAGGAGCTGGAGTTCCCGCTGAAGGGGCCGGTCGCCGAGGTCGTCAACGAGCTGGCCGGCGGCCTGCGCAGCGGCATGAGCTACGTCGGCGCGGCCACGGTCGAGGAGTGCTGGCGGCTGGCCGGCTTCGTCCGCCAGACCGACGCCGGCCGCCGCGAGGCCCGGACCGGCGATGGCTGAGCCGGCCTACCCGGCCCACCGCGCGGCCGACGTGGCCCTGCGGGACGGCTCCACCGTGCACGTCCGGCCGGCCAGGCCGGAGGACGCCCCGGCGATGGAGCGGCTGCTCGCCGGGCTGTCGGAGGAGAGCCGCTGGATGCGCTTCTTCTCCGGCTTCCCCAACCTGGCCCAGGCGGTCCGCTGGGCCACCCAGGTGGACTACCGCGACCGCTACGGCCTGGTCGCCACCGTCGGCGGCGACGGTGAGGTGATCGCCCACGCCGGCTGGGAGCGGGAGACCGGCCGGCCCGAGCGGGCCGAGTTCGCCGTCACCGTCGCCGACCGCTTCCAGGGCCGCGGGCTCGGCACCATCATGCTCGGCCAGGCCGCCGAGGCCGCGCGCGCGGCCGGGGTGTCGGTGTTCAGCGCCGAGGTGCTGCCCCAGAACCACCGCATGGTCGGCGTGTTCCGCTCCAGCGGCTTCCCGGTCGAGCTGCGCTCCATGCCCGGCGTGATCATGGTGGAGCTGCCGACCTCGCTGACCCCGGAGGCCCTGGCGCGGTTCGAGCGGCGCGAGCAGGTCGCCGCCGTGGCTGCCCTGCAGACCGTGCTGGCCCCCGGCTCGGTGGCGGTGCTGGGCGCCTCGCGCACCCGCGGCACGGTCGGCGGCGAGCTGTTCCACAACCTGGTCACCGGCGGCTTCTCCGGCCCGGTGTACCCGGTCAACCCGAAGGCGCCGGTGGTGCAGTCGGTGCTGGCCTACCCGACCGTGGCGGAGGTGCCCGGCCCGGTCGACCTGGCGGTGGTGGTGGTCCCCGCCGGCGGGGTGGTGCAGGCCGCCCGGCAGTGCGCGGCCAAGGGGGTGCGCGCCCTGGTGGTGATCTCCGCCGGGTTCGCCGAGACCGGCCCGGAAGGCGTCGAGCGGCAGGCGGAGCTGCTGCGCGTCTGCCGGGAGGCGGGCATGCGCCTGATCGGCCCGAACTGCCTCGGGGTGGTCGACACCAACCCGGAGGTGCGCCTGAACGCCACCTTCGGGCCGATCGCGCCGGTGCGGGGGCGGGTCGGCTTCCTGTCGCAGAGCGGCGCCCTCGGCCTGGCCGTGGTCGACTACGCCAACGCCCTCGGCCTGGGGCTGTCGTCGTTCGTCTCGGTCGGCAACAAGGCCGACATCTCCGGCAACGACCTGCTCGACTACTGGGAGCAGGACGCCGACACCGCGGTGGTGCTGCTGTACCTGGAGTCGTTCGGCAACCCGCGCAAGTTCGCCCGGGTCGCCCGGCGGGTCGCCCGCAGCAAGCCGATCGTGGCGGTCAAGAGCGGCCGCTCGGTGGCCGGGGCGCGGGCCAGCTCCTCCCACACCGGCGCGCTGCTGGCTGGCTCGGACGTGACCGTCGACGCGCTGTTCCGGCAGGCGGGGGTGATCCGCACCGACACCCTCGCCGAGCTGTTCGACGTCGCCTCCCTGCTCGCCAACCAGCCGCGCCCGGCCGGCCGCCGGGTCGGCATCGTCACCAACGCCGGCGGCCCGGGCATCCTCTGCGCCGACGCCTGCGAGGCCGGCGGCCTGCAGGTGGTGGAGCTGTCGGCGGGGCTGCGGCGGGCGCTGGCCGAGGGGCTGCCGGCCGCGGCGGCCACCGCCAACCCGGTCGACATGCTGGCCTCCGCCCCCGCCGCGCACTACCGCCGGGCGGTGGAGCTGGTCGCCGGCTCCGGCGAGGTCGACGCCGTGATCGTCATCTTCATCCCGCCGCTGCTCACCGAGCCGGCCGAGGTGGCCAGGGCGGTCCGGGAGGCCGCCGAGGCGGCCGGCGGGTCGGTGCCGGTGCTGGCGGTGCTGATGTCCACCTCGGACCGGCCGGCCGAGCTGGTCGCCAGCGGCGGCGCCCGCATCC
>DASQWY010000161.1:0-12417 GCA_035640005.1 Actinomycetes bacterium | reverse complement strand
CCCGCTGGCGAGCCGGACCAAGGCGGCTACCGCCGCGCGCAGCCTGCCGTCCCGGGTCGTTGCTGGCAGCCCGTCGAGCGCGAGCGGGATCCTGTGGGGTGGGCCGAGCGGGTTCCCGGAGGGGTCAAGGACCCAGCCGTCCAGGTGCTCAGCGTTGAGGTCCACCCCAAGCGTCCGGTGCTGGTCTTGGCGCAGCTGCTCCAGCGACGGCACGGCTACAGCCGGCACTCGCCAGCTCGCATCCAGGTACCAGCGGCCCTTGACCGGGTCGAGGGAGATGTCGTAGCGGACCGCGCCGCCGGCGGCCTGCGCGGCCCACTCATCGGCGCGATGGTGGAAGACGACCGGGCAGGCCAGCCGGTAGGTGGCAGCGCGGCCTGGCGTGTTGGACAGTCGCGCCAGCGGGGTCGGCAGCCGCAGCTCCAGCCAGCCCTCCTCGGGGTGTACCCGGATCGTCTCGTTGCCCCATCGCTTGCCGGCTTCCCCATCAGCGGTCACAAACAGCCGCGCAGCCTCCCAGCGCTCCTGCCACGCGCCCTTGGTCAGCCTGCAACTGGCATCGTCACCGTCGGTGATGTGGCGCAGCCTGGCCAGCCGCCGGCCACCCCGGCACACCGACACCCGACCACACGCGATCCGCGCCTCCACCTCGGCCAGCCGCGTCTGCAGCTGCTGCAGCCGGCGCTGCTTCTGGAACCGCTCCGCCTGCGACCCGTAGCCCTGAACCCGGCCCCGCCGCTGCCCGACCGTCACGCGGAGACGAGCCTGGAGTCGCCGGATCGCGCGGCGCAGCCCGGCACGGGCATCCAGCAGGTTCTTGGAGGCCCGCTCCCACTGGTCGCCTGAGGTGCGGGTGATCGCCCCCGCCCACCGGCTGGACGAGGCCGCCGTGAGCGCCCGCTTGCGGTCGGCCCGCTGGTCCTCGTCACGGCCGAGCCGGCAGCGAACGGCGAGGTCCCGGCCAGCCAGGCTGCCAAGATGCGCCCCGGCCGCGCGCAAGACCGCCTCATCCCAGGCAGCCAGCCGCAGCCGGGTCCGGATGCGGGCACCGACCGGTCGGGCGACCACAAATGGGGCAGCAAGCGAACGCATGTTCCCATCGTAACGGACGACAGCGACAGCAGGGTGAGCATCGCTGACGGTCATCCACAGCCGCAGACGCAACGACCAACTGCTCTCACCCCTTCCGCGAGGCCGGCAAACCTGCGCCCCGCAGGCGGCTGCGGCGGGCGACCATCATCAGGTGCTCGTCGAGCCAGGGCACCTCGCGGCCGGGCAGCCGCGCCAGGAACACGTCCAGCGCCGCCACCAGCTCGTCCGGCGCGTACAGCGAGAAGGTCGAGTAGTGGCGGCCCTCCACCTGGGCCCTGAGCCGCTCGTGGGTGCTGGTGCGCCGGTAGCGGAAGCGGCGCATGGCGGCCAGCACCAGGCCGCTGGTCCGGCGGACGGCGCCGCGCAGCGCCCGCTCGCTGTGCAGGCGCTGCTCGTGCTCGGCGAACCCGGGGAAGAAGCGGCCCCAGATCGTCCGCGCGTTCTGCTCCGGGGTGCGGGTGTACACGAACAGCAGGCCCCCCGGCCGCAGCACCCGGCTGGCGCAGGCCAGGAAGCGGCCCAGGTCGAAGTGGTGCACCGAGTTGAACGAGGTGACCAGGTCCAGGCTGCCGTCGCGGAGCGGCAGCTCCTCGGCGGTCGACAGCAGCGGCGCCAGGCTGGGGCGGCCCAGCCCGGAGCGCAGCTCGGCCAGCATCGCGGCGGAGACGTCGCTGGCGACCAGCAACGAACCGGCTGGCAGGCGCTCGCCCAGGAGCCTGGAGTAGCGCCCGGTCCCGCAGCCCACGTCGACGCCGACCACCGGATGGTCGGGCAGGAGCTGGCGGATGGTCGTCACCGGCGCCGCGTCGGTCGTGCGCAGCGACTCGTAGATGGAAGCGACCTGCGCGAAATGGTCCCGCTGGGTCATGGGTTCGCACCTCCTCACGGCCTTCCGGTCGCCCGGCGCGTTATCCGGACCGTTAGGGAACCATCATGCGCTCGCCTTGTTGCGTTTAGGTAGCGTTCATGGACGAGGCGGCGCCTTGGGTGCTCGGCGGCTCCGGTGCTCGGCGGCTAGACCGCGGCCGCGGCCGTGGCGCGTCGGGTCAGCGGCAGGCGCCGGCGCGTCTCCTCGTCGGTGGGCGTGTAGACGACGATGCGCGCCTCCGGCATGTCGGCAACGGCCAGGCTGGTGGACCGCAGCCGCAGCAGCCCCGCCTTGGGGTGCATGAAGTGCTTGGTGGCCGACCCGGGGCTCGCCACGTCGTGGCGGGTCCACAGCTCGGCGAACTCCGGGCTGGCCGCGCACAGCCGGCGCACGAAGGCGGTCCAGGCGGGCTCGCCCAGGTGCTGCGCGAACGAGGCGCGGAAGGTCGCCACCATGCGCGGCGCCTCCTCGTCGAAGTTGACGATGCGCCGCCGCACCTCCGGCTCGGTGAAGCAGCACAGCAGGATGTTGCGGTGCTGGCAGGGCACGGGGTGCCACTGGTAGACGAGGTCCTTGTGCGCCTGGTTGCTGGCCAGCACGTCGTAGCGGCTGTTGAGCAGCAGCGCCGGCAGCGGCTCCAGCGAGTCGAGGATCTCCCGCAGCGCCGGGGACACGGCGGCGGCCGGCGCCTCCGCGGGCACGGCCGGGACGCCGGCGAGGCGGTACAGGTGCTCCAGCTCGGCCTGGTCCAGCCGCAGCGCGCGGGCGATCGCGTCCAGCACCTGCACGCTGGCGCGGATCGGCCGGCCCTGCTCCAGCCAGGTGTACCAGGTCACCCCGACCCCGGCGATCTGGGCGACCTCCTCGCGGCGGAGCCCAGGGGTGCGCCGGCGCAGCCCGGGCGGCAGGCCCACCTCGGCGGGGACGATGCGCGCCCGCCGGGCGCGCAGGAACGCGGCCAGCTCGGTGCGGCGACCGCCGGCGGCCTGGCCGTCGCCGTCGCCGTGGCCGTTGCGGCCGGTCGCGGCCGGCAGGGTGCGCGGGGTCTGGTCGATGGTGGTCACGTCCCCAGTGTGCGGTCGGGCGGTTCCTGGTGCCAGGTGGTGGCGGTACCAGGATAACGGGACTCCTGGTTCCCCCTTCGGGTCCCGCGCAGACTCGCCCCATGACCGCCACGACCTCCCCCACCATAGCGGCGGACGCCGACAGCACCGAGCGGCGCCGCTGGCTGATGCTCGCCGTCCTGATCACCGGGCAGTTCATGGCGCTGCTCGACGTGACCATCGTCAACGTCGCCATCCCCACCATCCACGCCCGGCTGCACGCGTCCGGTTCGGCGCTGCAGCTGGTGGTCGCCGGCTACACGGTCAGCTACCCGATGCTGCTGATCACCGGCGCCCGCCTCGGCGACCTGCTGGGGCACCGCAACCTGTTCCTCGCCGGGCTCGGCACCTTCACCGCCGCGTCGCTGGCGTGCGGGCTCGCCCCGGGCACCGGCGCGCTGGTCACGGCGCGCTTGGTGCAGGGCGCCGGCGCCGCCGCGATGGTCCCGCAGATCCTCAGCGTCATCCAGCGGCAGTTCAGCGGCGCGGCCCGCACCCGCGCGCTCGGCGTCTACACCGCCACGCTCGCCAGCGGCGCGGTGATCGGCCAGGTGGTCGGCGGGCTGCTGGTCAGCGCCAACCTGCTCGGCGCCTCCTGGCGCCCGGTGTTCCTGGTGAACGTGCCGGTCGGGGTGGTCGCGGCCGTGCTGGTCCCGCGGCTGGTTCCCGCCGACCACGTCCCCGGCGGGCGCCGCCTCGACCTGGCCGGCCTGGCGACCGCCTCCACCGCCGTGCTGCTGGTGGTGCTGCCGCTGGTGCTCGGCCACCAGCAGGGCTGGCCGACGTGGACGTTCGTCAGCCTCGCCGCCGGGGTGCTGCTGGCCGGCGTGTTCGTGCAGGTCGAGCGGTCGGTGGCGGCACGCGGCGGCGACCCGCTGCTGAACCTGCGGGTGCTCGCCTCGCCGGGCCTGGCGGCCGGGCTGGCGGCGCTGGCCGCCGCCATGGTCGCCTACGGCGGGTTCCTGTTCACCCTGGCCCTGCACCTGCAGCTCGGCCTGGGCGACAGCGCGCTGCGCGCCGGGCTGACGTTCGCGCCGGGCGCGGCGGCGTTCGGCGCCATGGGCTACTGGTGGCGGCGCCTGCCGAGCAGGGTCCATCACGCCCTCAGCCCCGCCGGCTTCCTGGCCGGGGCGCTGGCCTACCTCGGGCTCGCCGCCGACCTGCACGCGGGCACCCGCGGCGGCCCCTGGCTGCTGGTGCTGCTGGTGGGGTACGGCGCCGCCTTCGGGGTGGCGTTCAGCCCGCTGGTCAGCCAGGCGCTGGTGCACGTGCCGCGCGAGGAGGCCGCCGACGCCAGCGGCCTGCTCACCACCACCATCCAGCTGTCCCAGGTGATCGGGGTGGCGGTGTTCGGCAGCCTGTTCCTCACCCTGGCCGCCCACCCGCGGCCGCACGCCTCCGCGGCCGCGTTCTCCACGGTCGACTCCTGGCTGGCCGCCCTCACCGCCCTGGGGATCGCCGCCGCCCTGCTGCTGGCCCGCACCGTCCGCGCCGCCATGCGCGCCCCGGCCCCCGCCTGAACCACAACCACCCCGCGGGGCACCCTCCGATGCCTCAGGACCGGAGGGCGCCGGCCGACTAGACAACGGCGGTCTCGTCGGCGACGGAGTGGCGGACATGGCGTGGAGGACGGCGTGGCGGCGCGTGACGCTGGTCGCCGGCGTCGCGCTCGTCGCGGTCGCGGTCGCGGCGTGGGCCGGCGCCCGGCACCCCCAGCCCCCACCGCCCGGCACCCGGGTGAACGTGCGGCTCGACGACTTCCACGTCCGGCCGGCCGTGGCCGTGGTGCCGGCCGGGACGGTCCGCTTCCAGATCGTCAACGACGGCCCCAGCACGCACGAACTCATCGTCGCGCGCACCGACCGCGCCCCCGGCAGGCTGCCCCTGGAGCCTGACGGGCTCACCGTCGACGAGGAGGGGAAGGGCATGGAGCACGTCCAGGAGGCCGAGGGCCTGGACATCGCCGACCGTCGCACCCTCGCCCTGACGCTGGCGCCAGGCCACTACGTCCTCTTCTGCAACATGGAGGGGCACTACCTGGGTGGCATGCATGCCGCAGTCACCGTCCGCTGAGGCGCGGGGCAGGGGCCGGCTCGCTCCGCGGCTCCCGATCCTCGGCGAGGTCCGGCTGGACCGCCGGCTCGGCTGGGTCATCCCGGTGTTCGTCGTCCTGGTGACCGTCATGGTCGGCTACAACGCCCGCGCCACCGCGAACCAGCGGGGCTCCGCGCTGGTGGTGAACATCGCCGCGCGGCAGCGTGCCCTGGTCGAGCGCTACACCAAGGACGTCCTGCTGGTGGTCGACGGCTTCCAGGCCGACCCCGCCCAGAGCGGGGCGGTGCTGCACCAGACCGCCGACGCGTTGCTGGACGGCGGTACCGTCACGGCCCCGCAGGGCAACGACAACCTCGTGCGGATCCCCGCCGCCCGCGACTGGAAGGTGCGCCGCAAGCTCGACCAGGACCGTCGCCTGATCGAGGAGCTGACCCGCACGGGCGACCGGCTCATGCGGCACCGCCGCGGCGCCGGCTACGCCGCCGAGGTGACGCGGCTGCGGGTGCTGAGCGCGCAGCTGTCGAGCGTCTCCAACGACGCGGTCGGGGAGCTGACCAGGCACACCGAGGCATCGCTCAGCCGGCTGGTCCGGATCGAGATCGCCCTTGGGCTGCTCAGCGCGCTCGCCGCCCTGGCCATGGGGCTGCTGCTGCGGCGGGCCGGTGCCGAGCAGGCCGCCCAGTTCCGCTCGCTGGTGCACAACTCCTCCGACCTGATCACGGTGGTCGCCGCCGACGGCACCATCCGCTACCAGAGCCCGTCGGCCCAGCGCCTACTCGGCCGCGCGGCCGCCGACCTCACCGGGACCGCCTTCGGCGAGCTCGTCCATCCCGACGACCGGGACCACGTCGACGCCGCCATCGGCAGGCTGGTCGAGGCGCCGGGTGCGATCGCCAGCTTCCAGTGCCGGCTGAGCCACCGGGACGGGTCGTGGCGACACGCGGAGAGCATCTGCACCAACCTGTCCCACGATTCCCGTGTCGGCGGGCTGGTGCTGAACGTCCGCGACATCACCGAGCGGACGGCGCTCGAGGAGCAGCTCACCCACCAGGCGTTCCACGACCCGCTGACCGGGCTGGCCAACCGCGCCCTGTTCGTCGACCGCGTCGACCACGCGCTCGCCCGGGCCAGCCGCCAGGGCCCGACCGCCGCCGTGCTGTTCCTCGACCTCGACGACTTCAAGACCGTCAACGACACCCTCGGTCACTCGGCCGGCAACCACCTCCTGGTCGCCGTGGCCGACCGCCTCCTGGCCGTGCTGCGCCCGGCGGACACCGCCGCCCGCCTCGGCGGCGACGAGTTCGCCATCCTGCTGGAGGACATCAACGGCGAGGAGGACGCGCTGGCGATCGCCGAGCGGGTCACCGAGGTCTTCCACGACCCGTACCCCCTGGAGGGTCACGACGTGCTGGTCCGCGCCAGCATCGGCGTCGCGATCGCCGAGCCGCAGCACCGGCAGGCCGACGACCTGCTCCGCAACGCCGACATGGCGATGTACCTGGCCAAAAGCAACGGCAAGGGACGCTACGAGCGCTTCCAGCCGAGCCTGCATCGTTCGCTCCGGGAGCGGTTCGAGCTGATCGGCGATCTGCGCCAGGCCCTCGAGCGCGGCCAGCTCCTGGTCCACTACCAGCCGATCGTCGAGCTCGCCAGCGGCCGGATCACCGGCCTGGAGGCGCTCGTGCGCTGGCGGCACCCGACCCGCGGCATGGTGGGCCCCCGCTCCTTCATCCCGCTCGCCGAGGAGACGGGGCTCATCATCCCGCTCGGCCGCTGGGTGCTCGGGCAGGCCTGCGAGCAGGGCCACCGGTGGCAGCGGCACACCGGATCCGACCTTTCGGTCAGCGTCAACCTGTCCGCTCGGCAGTTCCAGCAGCCCGGGCTGGTCGACGACGTCGCGCGGGCGTTGCGCCGCTCCGGCCTGCGACCCAGCTCGCTGATCCTGGAGATCACCGAGAGCCTGCTCATGCACGACACCGACGCCACCATCGACAAGCTTCACCAGCTCAAGGCGCTCGGCGTGCGGCTCGCGATCGACGACTTCGGCACCGGCTACTCGTCCCTCAGCTACCTGCGCCGCTTCCCCGTGGACATCCTCAAGGTCGACAAGTCGTTCGTCGACGGGGTCACCGGCGGCAGCGAGGACTCGGCGCTGGCCCGCGCCATCATCAAGCTCGGCCACACGCTGCGGCTGCAGACGGTGGCCGAGGGCGTCGAAGGTCGGGAGCAGGCGGGCCAGCTGCTGACGCTGCAGTGCGACCTCGGCCAGGGCTACTACTTCGCCAAGCCGATGGACGCCGGCGCCGTCGCGGCCCTGCTGGACCGGCAGCCCCCGCAACCCGCCGCCGTCGCCGACGACGCGACGGCGCCGGCCAGCTAGCACCGCGCCCGCGGCTCAGGGTGTTTCCCAGGGAGATCCCCGATGGTGGCGGGGCAGGACGGCTGCGAGGCTGCGGCGATGCTGGGGACGACGCTGAAGGGTCTGCTCGCGCGGCGGGCGCGGCTGGCGCTCACCGCGGTCGCGGTGACGATCGGGGTGGCCCTGGTGGCCGGCACGCTGATGCTCACCGACGCCGTCGGCCAGACGGCGCGGCGCCTGAGCAGGGCCGCCCACGCCGGCGTCGACGTGGTCGTCCAGGGCGGCGACGCCGGCCCGCCGGCGGCGATCCGGCCCGACCTGGTCGCCGCCATCGGGGCGGTGCCCGGGGCGCGGGCGGTGGAGGGGGTGGTGGTCGGGGAGAAGGCGACCATGGTCGGCCGGGACGGCCGGCCGATCCGCCACCGGCGCGCGCCGAACCTCGTCCTGAGCTGGCCCGCCGACCCGGCGCTGGCCGGCGCCTACACGCTGCGTCAGGGCCGGCCGCCGGCGCGCGACGGGGAGGTGGTGCTGGACCAGGCCACCGCCGGCAGCGGCGGCTGGCGGCTGGGCGACACCCTCGGGATCCTCGGGGCTGACGGCGCCCTGCACCGCTTCCGGGTGGTAGGGGTGACCGGGTTCGCCGGCGCGCCGAGCCCGGCGTCCGAGCTCGACACCTTCGACGCCCCGACCGTGGCGCTGCTGCGGACGGCGGCGGCGCAGCGCCTGCTCGGCCGTGCCGCGGACGTCGACGAGGTGCTGGTGCGCGCCGCGCCTGGGATGGGCCCGGACGCGCTTCGCGACCGGATCGCCCGCCTGCTGCCGCCCGGGCGGCTGGAGGCGGTGACCGCGGCGACGCTCGCCGCCCGCCAGGCCGGCGAGGTCCAGGGCTACGTCGACGGGCTGCGCGCGACCCTGCTGCTGCTCGCAGCGGTGGCGCTGCTGGTGGGCTCGTTCATCATCTGGAACACCTTCTCGGTGCTGGTCGCCGGCCGCACCCGCGAGGTGGCGCTGCTGCGGCTGCTCGGCGCGAGCCGCCGGCAGGTGCTCGGCTCGGTGCTGCTGGAGGCCGCCGTGCTCGGGCTGGTCGCCGCCGCCGCCGGGGTCGCCGTCGGGGCGGGCGCGGCCGCCGGCCTGGCCGCGCTGCTGCGCGCCCTCGGCGACACGCTGCCGCCCGCGGGCCTGGTGCTGGCGCCGCGCACCGCGGCCGCGGGGCTGGCGGTGGGGGCGCTGGTCACCATGGCGGCGGCGCTCGCCCCGGCCAGGCGGGCCAGCCGGGTGGCGCCGCTGCAGGCGATCCGCGAGGCCGCGCCGTCCGCGGCACCGCCGGCCGGGCGTGCCCGGGCCGCGGTCGGGCTGGGCCTCGCGGCGGCCGGCGTGGCCGGGACCCTCGTCTCGCTGCTGCTGCCCGCCGGCGCGACCGCCAGCAGCGGCCTCGGGGCGCTGGCGGCGCTGCTCGGCGTCGTGGTCCTCGGGCCGGTGCTCGCTCCGCGGCTGGCCCGGGCGGTCGGTGCGCCGCTGGCACGCCTGGCCGGGTTCGCGGCGCGGCTCGCCCGCGACAACCTCGCCGGCAACCCGCGGCGGACCGCGGCGACCATGGGCGCGCTCATGGTCGGGCTGGTCCTGGCGGCCGGCACCGGCGTGCTCGCCGCCTCCGCCTCCCGCTCGGTCCGCGCCGGCCTGCAGGCCGGCAGCCACGCCGACCTGTACCTGCAGGGCGCGCTGCCCAGGACGGCGGTGGCCCGGCTGGCCGCGCTTCCCGAGGTCGCCGCGGCCCTGCCGGTCAACACCGGCCACGTCCGCCTCGGCGGCGCCCGGGTCGGCATCGACGGGATCGATCCGGGGGCCGCCGCCATCCTGGACCTCGGCGTCCGCGCCGGCAGCCTGCGCGCGCTGGAGCGTCCCGGCGGGGGCATGCTGGTCTCGGCCCGCCTCGCCGCCGAGCACGGCTGGCGGACCGGCAGCCTGGTGCCGGTCGGGTTCACCGAGGCCGGCGTGACCCGCCAGCTCCCGGTCGTCGGGGTGTTCACCCGCGACCCCCTGTTCGGCAGCGACCTGCTGCTGCCGAACGAGCTGGTCGACCGCTACTTCCCGGGCGGGCGCGGCCAGGCCGACCAGACGCTGCTGACCGCCGCGCCGGGCGTGACCCCGGCCGGGCTGCGCGCCGCGGTCGGGCGCGCGCTCGCCAGCTACCCGGACGTGGCCGTCGACGACCCGCGCACCTACCAGCGGGAACGGGCCGGCGACCTGGGCGATCTCGGCGGGGTGCTGTCGCTGCTCACCGCGCTGGCCCTGCTCGCCGCCGCCGTCGCGACCCTGGGGATCGCCAACACGCTGCTGCTGGCGGTGGTCGAGCGGACCAGGGAGTTCGGGCTGCTCCGCGCGGTCGGCATGACCGCCAGGCAGCTGGGCGCCATGGTCCGCTGGGAGTCGGTGATCGTCACGGTCTCCGGCGGGGCGCTCGGCGTCGCCCTCGGCACCGGGCTCGGCGCGGCCCTCGCCCGCGCCGTGACCGTCCGGCAGGCCGGCGTGGCCACGATCGCCCTGCCGGCCGGCCAGCTGCTGGCCGACCTCGCCCTGGCCGGCACGGCCGGGCTGCTCGCCGCCGCCGTCCCTGCCCGCCGCGCCGCCCGCCTGGACCTGCTCACCGCCATCGCCACGGAATGACCCGCGGGGTCAGGGCGCGGCGGCGCGCAACGTCGCCTCGATGGCCTCCCAGGCCATGCCCGGCGGCAGGCCGACCAGGGTGACGTCGGCCGCGCCGTCCCAGCGCTCCAGCTGCTCGCGGACCTGGGCGGGCGTCCCGTGGGCGGTGTACTCGTCGAGCACCACCCGGGCCTCGGCGGGCACGGTCCCGCCCTGCAGCCGGGGCCGCGGGTTGGCGGCCTTGACGGCCTCGACCGCGGCGCCGCGCCCCTGGTCGGCCACGATGCGGCCGTAGACGTCGCCCATGGCCGACAGGTACCAGGCGACGCAGCCGGCCACCGCGGCCCGTGCCGCAGCGGCATCGCCGTCGGCGACCGTCCACGGCCCGGCCACGACCGTGAGCGGCCCGTCCCGCAGGCCGGCGGCCTGGCGGGCCTCTCCGAGCTGCGCGACCCGCCCGGCCAGGCGGTCGGGCGAGATGAACATCGGGATCCAGCCGTCGCCGAGCTCGGCGGCGACCCGGGTGGTGCGCTCGCCCAGCGCCGCCAGCCAGATCGGCAGCTCGGGGACTGGCGGCTGGCCGAGCCGCAGCGGCCGCGCGCCGGCGGCAGTGTCGAGCTGGGCGCGCCCGCCGGCCAGCAGCGCGCGCACCTTGGTCGTCACCTCCCGCAGCTTGTCGGCCGGGTGCTCGAAGGCGACGTCGTGGAACCCCTCCACCAGCGCCCGGGTGCTGGAGCCGAGCCCGAGCACGTAGCGGCCCCGCGCCAGCCGGTGGAGGGTCGCGGCGGTCATCGCCAGCGTGGCGGGGGTGCGCCCCCACACCGAGAGGATGGCGGATACCAGCGTGATCCGCCGGGTGCGCGGCGCCAGCTCGGTGAGCAGCAGTGTCGAGTCGAGACCCCAGCCCTCGGGCAGCGCGAACACCTCGTAGCCGAGCTCGTCGGCGAGCTCCGCCACCCGCAGGATCACGTCGTGGCGGGTCTCCATCGGCGTCAGCGCCACCCCGCGCCGCCCGGCGGTCATGGCGCCGCCCCGGCAGCCGCCACCGCGCGCCGCGCCACCGTGATCCACACGGTCCTGGCGGGCGCGAGCACCTCGCCGCCGGGCGGCCCGCGAAATCGCGGCGCGACGCGCAGCTCGGCCACCTCGGGTTCCTCCTTGCCTCGACCATCACGGCGGACTTTCCAAGGATCGGGCAGGGCGGGCCCGCCGTCAGGCGGGAAACCACCCCAGCGGGTACCTCAACCCGGTACCCCAGTCGCCTCGGCGCCGCGGGCCCACCAGGCGGCGACCTGGGCGCGGGAGCTGACCCCCAGCCGCTGGCGGATCCGCTCCAGGTGCCCCTCGGCGGAGCGCTCCTGGATCCCCAGCCGCTCGGCGATCTGGCGGTTGGTGAGCCCCTCGGCGACCAGCGCGGCGACCTGCAGCTGCCGGGCGGTCAGGACGCCGGCCACGCGGCCGGCCGGCGCGGGCGGCGCGGCCACCGGCCGGCCGAGGAACCCGAGGATCGCGCCGACCACCGCGGCGGCGTCGCCGGCGTGCGGCAGGTGGTTGCGGCCGGCCAGCGACACCAGCCGCGCGCCCTGGATGCGGGCGGCGAGGTCGCGGCCCAGGCGGTAGGGGATCGCCCGGTCGTCGCGCCGGTGCAGCACCAGGGTGGGCGCGGCGATCCGGTCCAGCAGCCCCTCGACCTCGATCTCGTAGCACTGCGCCAGCAGCTCCGCGGCGACCCCCGCCGACGCGGAGCCGCGCTGCAGGCGCGCGAAGTGCGCCTTGACCTCGGCGCTGCCGTCGGGCAGGAAGACGTCGGCCAGCACGTCGGAGCCGAGCCCCAGTGCGCCCGGACCAGGTCGACCATTGCCGCGGCGACCTCGGCGGAGGCGATCCGGCGGCCGTTGGCGTAGCCGCCGTACAGGATCAGGCGCCCGACCCGGCCGGGGTGCCGCGCCGCGAACGCGGCCGAGGCCGGCGCGGCCATCGAGATGCCGAGCAGGTCGAAACGGTCCAGCCCCAGGTGGTCCGCGACCGCCCGGAGCACCTCCAGGTCGGTCTCGAGCGTCTGGCGGCCGGGCCACGGGTCCGACAGCCCGCAGTCCGGCTTGTCGTAGCGCACCACCGTCCGGTGCGCCGCCAGCGGGCCGTAGAAGGCGCGCACCGCCGGGTCCTGCCACGCCAGCTCGAGGTGGCCGATCCACGCCGCCGGCACCAGCAGCGCCGGGCCCCGACCGCTGGTCGCGTACGCCACCCGCACGCCCGTGGGCGTGGTGCAGAAGCGGATCTGCTGTCTCGGGTCGGGA
>DASQWY010000160.1:0-5276 GCA_035640005.1 Actinomycetes bacterium | reverse complement strand
TGGCACAGCCCCGCACGCGCGGCCGCCATGACGTCCGGCCCGCCGCGGGTCGTCCCGCCGGCGGTGGCGTCCTGGCAGTAGGCGGCGACCTTGTCGGCGCCGCCGGCTGCCACCGCCAGCGCCCGGAACGCCGGCGAGTCTGGCCGCACGCCGCCTTCGGCGCCCCGTCCGGCCCGCCAAGCCTGGCACAGCCCCGCCTTGGCCGTGCCAAGCCTACCGACCGCAGCCCGCATCACCGCCGCGAACCGGGCCAGCGCCGCCCGCTCGCCGGCCAGCTCCTCAGGGCTCGGCGGGCCGGCCGCGGCGGCCAGCAGCGCGGCCAGCCTGGTCAGTCCGGGAGTCGCGTCAGCCGGGTCCAGCCGGCCGGTCAGCAGCCGCTCGGCGGTGGCCTCGTCCAAGACGCCAGGCCCTGTGGGAAGGAACCCAAGCGGTGGGTACATGTCGGCGACAAGACCGCCGTCGTCGCGGTTCGCGTTACGCCCGTGCCGGCTCGGCCGTCCGCAACCTTCGGGCCAGCCGCCGCAGGCCCCGGTGGGCCAGCACCCGAACCGCGCCCGGGCGCTTGCCGGTGATCTGTGCCACCTCGGCGACGCCCAGGCCGCCGAGCACTCGCAACGCCACCACCTCGGCTTGCTCGGCGGGCAGCTCGGCCAGCAGCGCCAATGCCGCCCGGGTGGACTCCCCCTCCACCGCCAGCGCGGCCGGGTCATCCGGTGCCGGCCAGCCGCCGAGCAGGTCAACCGGCAGGAACGCGGTGGGTTGGCGGGCCGCCTGGCGGCGCCAGTCGACCAGCCGGTGGCGGGCCGCGGTGAACACCCACGCGCGGAAGTCCTGCTCGCCCCCCCGGAAGCGGCCAAGGCCGCGGATCACCGACACCCAGGCCTCCGCGGCCAGGTCCTCGGCCGCCGATGGCGCCGCCACCCGCAGGTAGCGCAGCACCGCTGGTTGCAGCTCCCGCCACAGCACCGCGAACGCCTGCTCGTCACCGGCTTGGGCGGCCGCCAGCAGTTCCGGGAACGGCGGCCCGATCATCAGGCCTCGCTGGGGATGCTCAGCCCGAACACGGCGCCCGGAACACCTAGACCACCTGCCGCCCGTGACGCCCCCGTCGGGGACCGACGACCACCAGCCCAAGCGTCCATGAGTCCCCTTCCCGCGGCGTAGCCCGACGGGGCAGCACCGTCGCGCGGATGGCTACCAAGTGTCAAATGCCTCGCCCTGCCACGGCGCTTCCAGCCGTGGCCCGCGGTCGAGGCGGCAACGCCACCCAACGCCGTGCCGACCCCGCCGCAGGCAGCGTCGGCCGCGACGGCCCATGCCCGCTGCGGGAGTGAAGGCGCCCCCTTGAGGATCCGGAGGTTGGACGGTTGGGGGATTCCCGGCATACCGTCATCGGAACGCCAAGGAGGGGACGATGCCCGATCAGTCGGTGCTCGACAAGGTTCGGCTGTACTGGGAGTACGCGGGCGCGGACGTGGACCACGCCCACGAGATCTACCACGACGACGCCGTGCTGGAGTTCCCGCAGTCGGGTGAGCGCTTCGAAGGCGTCGACAACTTCACCGAGTGGCGCCGCCAGTACCCGGCCGAGGTGCGCTACCGGGTCCGACGGATCACGGCCCGCGAGGACCTTGCCGTCGCGGAGGTCTCGGCCAGCTACAACGGCGGTCCCTGGCAGTTCGGGGTCCAGTTGCTCGACTTCCGCGACGGCAAGGTGGCGCGCGAGCGGATCTACGTCATGGGGGGTTGGGAGGCCCCCGAGTGGCGGGCCCCCTGGCGCTCGGACACTCCTGCAGACCCGCCAGAGTGACGCAAGGTGGCTCCGGTTGGCGCTTGACGCGACCGGCTCGCTGCCAGGGTGGGCGCTCGGCGACCACCGTCACCTGACGCCAACGCGGAAGCGTCACCCGAACTCGCACAATCTCGTTGTGTCGGCTGACACGCCACGCCTGTGATGGCTGCCACAGACCCCGCGTGGCTCGGCCATCCATGCTGATGCCTGCCTGTGTCCTCAGGGCGTCCTCCACCCTGCCGCCGTCGCCGCCGTTCGTGTCAGTTAGGGGAGGCCGATGAACGGAAACGGATCGGATGCCGAGCCCAGACCCCGGGCCAACGTCCCTACAGCCCTCGCCCTGGTGGTTGCCGCCGTGGCCGTCCTGGGCGGCGCGGCATGGGCCTACGACCGCGCCGCGCCCAACGTCGACGTGGTCAGGCTCGAGCTGGCCGGAACCTTGGCCGAGGCCCAACGGGTCGCCGGCGCCAATGCGGCCGCGTTCGCCGACGCCGTCCGCGCCGACTTCGTGCTGATCGCCGGGTACGTGGTCGCCCTGCTGCTGCTCGGCGTGCTCGGCCAGCGTGTGTTCTGGACGCCCGGTGCCCGGAAGATGGTTTCGCGGATGATGGTGGTCGCCGTCGCGGCTGCCGCCCTCGATGCCGCCGAGAACGCCCTGCTGCTGGACTTCCTGCACCGGCCGACCGTCCTTGACGGCGAGCTGACCATGCGGCTTGCCCAAGCCGCAGCCTTCACCAAGTTCACGCTGCTGGCCGCCGCCGGGATCGTCGCCGTGGTCGCGGTCGGGGTCACCCTGAGCCGCCTGCTGCTCCTGCTGTGGTCCCACCTGTGGGGCAGCACCCGCGAGCCGCTGAGGCGAGGAGTCGACGTCTTTGCACCGGTGCAGCCGTCCCCGTCGAGCAACGGTGGGGCGACGACGCATTGGGACAGCGCCAGGAACGTACCGCCCCGCCGTGACGTTGCCGACGTTGGGATCGCGGTGTCCGGCGGCGGCATCCGCTCGGCGTGCGTGACCCTGGGAGCCCTGCAGTCGCTGCGCCAGCGCGGCGAGCTGCAGCGGGCCAGCTACCTGGTGTCGGTGTCCGGCGGCGGCTACATGGCCGGCGCCTTCCGGCTCGCCCTCCAACAAGTGCCTGATAGGCCGCCGCCAACCGGAACCAACGACGCCAGCCCAAGGGACGTGTTCGCTCCCGGGTCGGCGGAGGAAGACCACCTGCGCCGGCACAGCAACTACGTCGCCGACGGCGCCCGCGAATGGATCATCGCGCTCTGGACCGTGCTTCGCGGCGTGGTGGTCTCCCTCGCGCTCATCACGCTCACCGTCGCGGTGGCCGGGCTGCTGCTCAGCCGCTTCTACGAGCTGGTCCGCGTCGTCCACCTCGACCAGCTACGTCCAAGGTTCGTGGCCGACCCCGCCCAGAAGGCACCCGCATTCCCGTCACCGCCGGCCGGGGTGCTGCTCGCCATCGGCGCCACCGCCGTGGCCGCCTTCGCCTCCTTCGGCTTCGGCATCCTGGTCCTGTCGGTCTTCGCCAAGCCGTTCCGCCGCCGCGGCCGGATCACGCGCGACCTGGCCGCCCTGGCCGCGCTACTGGCGGTCATCGGCGTTGCCCTGCCCGCCCTGGTGTGGGCCAGCGCACGCCTGACCTGGGGACTGGGCGTCAAGGGCGCGGTGTCGACCGCCACCGGGAGCGCGGTCGGCGCGGTCCTGCTGGCCTACCTGGGCACGCTGGTCGGCGTCTTGTGGCGCAAGCGCCAGACCATCGGCAAGCAGGTCGGCACGGTCCGCGGCTGGATCACGGGCGCTGGGGGCAAGTCCGGCACCCAGCAGGCGGTGCCGACCAGCCTCCTCCAGCGCCTGATCGTCCTGGCCGCCCTGCTCATCCTCAGCCTCGGGTTCCTGCTCGTGCTCGGCTGGGTGGTGGCCACCGCCCCGTTGTGGCCGACCTCCTGGCGGTTCGGCCTGCCCGCTGTGCTGGCCTTCTGCGCGATCTTCCTGGACCAGACCTGGCTCGGACTCCACCCGTTCTACCGTCGGCGGCTGGCTTCGGCGTTCGCGGTCCGCCGGCTCAAGTCCCCCAAAGGCAAGGTGTTCGCCGCGGCCTACCCCTTCGATGCCGAATCGACGCGGCTCAGCGACTACGCCGCCCGCCCGCCCAGCGGGGACTTTCCGAAGGTCATCTTCGCCGCTGCGGCCAACCTGTCAGGGCAGGACCGGACCCCGCCCGGCCGCCACGCGGTCTCCTACACCCTCGCCGGCGACTTCGTCGGCGGCCCGGACGTCGGCTGGGTCAAGACCGAGAAGCTCGAGCGGCACGTCAGCAGGCACCTGGCCCGTGACCTCACCGTGCAGGCGGCCGTGGCCATCTCCGGCGCGGCGTTCGCGTCCGCCATGGGGCGGCAGGCCAAGGCGTTCCAGACGTTCTTCGCGCTGTCCAATGCCCGGCTGGGGGCATGGCTCCCGAATCCGGCGTTCCTGTACGGCGAAGCCATCGACCCCGGCGAGGACCCACGTACGGCCCGCAAGCAGTGGACGCGGCCACGGCTGCCCTGGGTTCGCCGCCTGTCGTACCTGCTACGCGAGATCGCTGGGCGCTACCCCTGCGAAAACCGGCTGCTGTTCTGCACCGATGGCGGCCACTACGAGAACCTCGGCCTGGTCGAGCTGCTACGCCGCGGGTGCGAGCTGGCGTACTGCATCGACGCCAGCGGCGACTCCCCACCACTGGCCGCCACCCTGGCCGAAGCGATCACCCTGGCCTCCGAAGAGCTCGGCATCACGATCGACCTCCACGAGCCATACGACCTCGTGCCCGGCTCGGCCGACGCCCTGGAGCCCAAGGACCCCCTCGCCGGGCTCAACAGCCGCCTGTCGAAGACGGCGATCTGCACCGGGACCATCCACTACCCACCCGAGCCCGGCTTCCCCAACGGCCGCACCGGCCGTCTGGTGGTGGCCAAGGCCGCCCTAACCGCCGACCTGCCCTGCCAGCTGCTCTCCTACGCCTCCAAGAACCCGGTCTTCCCGCGCGACAGCACCAGCGACCAATGGTTCGACCAGGGTCAGTTCGACGCCTACCAGGCGCTTGGCCGCTACCTCGGCCACCAGGCCGTCGACGCGGCCGAGCGGCCGGGCGTGCCGCGACCGCACAAGCGGAAGAATGGCCAAGCTCGATCGCTGACGATCACGTGGAGCGAACCATGACACCGCTGCCAGCCCCCTCCTGGCCCATGCAGGCTCGATGTCTCAAGTGCGCAGGTAGGAGGCGCCGTTGACGTCGACGATCGCGCCGGTGGCGTACTCGGCTCCCGGGGTGGCCAGGAAGACCACCACGCGGGCGACCTCCTGGGCCGTCGCCGCCCTGTTCAGTGGACTTTGGGCGCGGACGGCGTCACCGGTGGCGCCCTCCAGGAACGCGGCCGCCATATCCGTGTCGACGAACCCAGGCGCGACCGTGGGCACATAGATCCCGTGCGGGCCGAG
>DASQWY010000159.1:0-3479 GCA_035640005.1 Actinomycetes bacterium | reverse complement strand
GACGCCGGCACCGAGGTCCGGCTGGCGGGCTGGGCCGCCCGCCGCCGCGATCACGGCGGGGTGGTGTTCATCGACCTGCGCGACGCCTCCGGGCTGGTCCAGGTGGTGGTGCATCCCGACCACGCGCCTCGGGCGGCGGCGGCCGCCCATTCGGTGCGGCTGGAGGACTGTGTCCGGGTGACCGGCACGGTCGGCGCCCGTCCGCCCGGCAACGAGAACCCCGACCTCGAAACCGGGGCGGTGGAGGTCTCGGTCAGCGAGCTCGAGGTGCTCGCGCCCTCGGCGACGCCGCCGTTCCCGCTGGAGGACGGTGCCGAGATCGACGAGGCCCTGCGTCTCCAGTACCGCTACCTGGACCTGCGCCGCCCGTCGATGCAACGGCAGTTGCGGGCCCGCGCCAGGGCCTTGTCGGTGATCCGCCGCATCCTTGACGATCGTGGCTTCCTCGAGGTCGAGACGCCTTACCTGACGCGCTCGACCCCCGAGGGCGCGCGCGACTTCCTGGTGACCACCCACCTGCGGCCCGGCGAGATGTACGCCCTGCCGCAGTCGCCGCAGCTGTTCAAGCAGCTACTGATGGTGGCCGGGTTCGAGCGCTACTACCAGATCGTGCGCTGCTTCCGCGACGAGGCGCTGCGGGCCGACCGCCAGCCCGAGTTCACCCAGCTCGACCTCGAGATGTCGTTCCTGGACGAGGAGGACGTCTACCAGCTCGGCGAGGAGCTCATGGCGACGGTCTGGCGCGAGGTCCTCGGCGTCGAGCTGCCACGGCCGTTCCCGCGGCTGAGCCATGCCGAGGCCATGCGCCGCTTTGGCACCGACAAGCCGGACCTGCGCTTCGGCATGGAGCTGACCGACCTCGGCGAGGTGTTCGCCGCGACCGAGGTGGGGGTGTTCGCCCGCGCGCTGGCGGACAAGGGCTCGGTGGTCGGCCTCAGGGTCCCGGACGGCGCCGACCTCTCCCGCCGCGAGCTCGACGCCCTCACCGAGACCGCCAGGGCACGGGGTGCCGGGGGGCTCGCCTGGGTGATCGTCGAGGCCATGGGCCTGCGCTCCCCGCTGGACAAGTTCTTCTCGGACACCGAGCGCGCCGCGCTGCGGCGGGCCACCGCCGCCGAGCCCGGCGACCTGGTGCTGATCGCCGCCGACCGCACCCCCGTCGCCCGGACGGTCCTGGGCGAGCTGCGCACCCGGCTGGCGGCCGAGCGCGGCCTCGTGCCCCAGGGGGAGTGGGCCTTCCTGTGGGTGACGGACTTCCCGATGTTCGAGTGGAACGAGCAGGAGCGGCGCTGGGACGCCGCCCACCACCCGGTCACGCAGCCGGCGCCCAAGTGGGAGGACAGCTTCGCCGACGTGCCGGAGGAGGCCACCGCCCGCGCCTATGACATGGTCCTCAACGGGGTCGAGCTGGGCAGCGGCAGCATCCGTATCCACCGCGCCGACGTGCAGCGGCGGGTGTTCGACAAGCTCGGCATCGGCGAGGAGGAGGCCCAGGAGCGCTTCGGCTTCTTCCTGCGGGGCCTGGAGTTCGGCGCCCCGCCCCACGGGGGCTTCGCGTTCGGGCTGGACCGGGTCGTGGTGCTGCTGGCCGGCGGCAGCTCCATCCGCGAGGTGATCGCGTTCCCCAAGACGCAGTCCGGCGCCGACCCTCTCACCGGCGCGCCCGCCCCCATCCCCGACGACCAGCTCGCCGAGGTCGGCCTCCGCCGCGCCCACCCCAAGCGCCCCTCCTGAGCTCCGCCTTCAGGTCCCGAGGCCACGCGACGCCGCTCCTCGCCACCGTCGCGCCCTTGCCGCGTGGTGCGGGGTGGTGAGGTCCTTTGCCGCGTGGGTGGCGGTGGTTTGCCGCGCGGGTGGCGGCCCAACCCGCCCCGCTGCCCTTTGCCGCGTGGGTTGCCCTGCCTGATCCGAAAATCCCCGGTGAGTGGGCAGGCGGCAGCACCCGGCGTAGCCGGGTCCAAGCGGTATGTGTTGTGGTGGCTAGGCGACCGGTTCCAGGGAGACCTTGTAGCCCATGGCCTGGAGTTGGCGGACGTGGTTGCGCAGGGCGCGTTGGGTGGTGTGATGGGTGGGGTAGAAGTCGGCGCCCAGGTCGGCAAAGCGGGCCTGGGGGTCGGACAGCAGGTGCCAGACGATCACCAGGACTGAACGGCCGACCGCGACGATGGCACGCTTTTTGCCGCGGCGGCGTGCCAGGCGCCGGTACCGCTCGCCCAGGAAACTGTCGGAGCGGCCGCAGCACACGGCGATCTCGCCGAGCACCTGGGCCAGGTAGCGGTTGCCGCGGCCGGTGCCCGACCGGCCCTTTGTGCGGCCGGCGGACTGGCGCACCCCGGGGGCGAACCGTGCCCAGGAGACCAGGTGCCCCGGGGTGGGGAAGCGGCTCATGTCCACGCCGATCTCGGCGATCAGCACCCAGGCGGCCACCCGGCCGACCCCGGTGATCTCCGCCAGCCGCTCAACCGCTACCGCAAAAGGGACGATCGCTGCGGCGATGCGGGTCTCCACCTCGGCGATGTCGGCGTCGGCCTGGTCGATGCGGGCCAGCATCTTGCCCAGCAGGAACCCGTGATGGTCGGTGAAGTGGCCGGTGAAGGCCTCCACCAGCTGGCTGCGCTTGGCCCGCAGGCTGGCCCGGGCCAGCTCCGCCAGCGTGTTGGGGTCGCGCTGGCCGGCCACCAGCGCCGCCAGCATCGCCCGCCCCGACACCCCGAAGATGTCGGAGGCGACCACGCTGAGCTTGATCTGGGCGTCCTCCAGCAGCTTGTCGACCCGGTTCTTCTCCGCGGTCCGCACCGCGACCAGGTCGGCACGGTAGCGGGTCAGATCCCGCAACTGGCGGATCGGCGCTGGCGGCACGAAACTTGGCCGCAGCAGGTCCCGCTCGGCCAGCTTGGCAAGCCACACCGCGTCCAACCGGTCGGTCTTGGGCCGCCCCGGCAGGTGCTTGGCCTCGTGGGCGTTGACCAGCAGGCAGTCAAACCCCTGCGCCTCCAGCACGTAGAACACCGGCCTCCAGTAGTCGCTGGTGGCCTCCATCACCACCCTGCTGACCCGCAACTCTTGCAGCCGGTCGGCCAGCACCAGCAGCGAGCGGGTCATCGTCTTGTAGCTGCCGATCTCCTGCAGCCGCTGACCCTGCTTGCCGGGCACCCGCACGCAGCACATCAGCTCGGCCTTGCCGATGTCCAACGCCGCCACCCGGGCGATGAGCTGCTCATGGTCGTGGGCTTCCTCCAGCACCCGCTCCTCCTTCTTCCACGCTGCCGACACCAACAGTCACCCGCGGCAGCCGCAAGGCAGGCTCGGAGTCTGATCCGCGTGCTCAAGGCAACAGTGAAGGGCCTACGGGGCGGCTGCCAGCGTCCGACTTGCCGACGGCCTCACAGCGGCACCAAGGCACAACGACGTCAGCGGGCGACCAGCCCGATTTTCCCCCGTGAACGGGCCCCCCGAAGGGGGACCGATGACTTGCCGCG
>DASQWY010000158.1:0-5623 GCA_035640005.1 Actinomycetes bacterium | reverse complement strand
GTGATCGCGGTGCCGCGGGCGTCCGGGGCGACCTCCCGCTGCACCAGGCTCTCGAAGCCGAGCCGCGCGGCCGCCACCGCGGCGCCCAGCAGCAGCCCGGCCAGGCCGGCCGTGACCAGCCCGACCCGGCCGGCCAGCGCCAGCAGGGTCAGCCCGGCCAGGGCCAGGCCGGCGCCGAGCAGCCCCTCCTCCCTGAGCAGCCGGCCGGCCCTGGGGATCAGGAAGGCGCCGACGACCCCGCCGAGGCCGACCCCGGCGAGCAGCAGGCCGAGCCCGGCGGCGCTGGCCCCCTCCCGGCGCAGCGCGAACGCCAGCAGGAACAGGGCGAACCCGCCGGCCGCCCGGCACCCCGCCGAGGCGGTCCTGGCCAGCCGCACCCGCGCCGGCGGCGGCGCCAGCCGGGCCAGCCGCGGGTGCCGGCGCTCGGCGGCCGCGAGCTCCTCGGTGGGAGCGCGCCGCCGGCGCGGCGCGGCGGGCACGGCGCCCGACAGCACCGTGCCGGCCGCGAACGCGGCGGCGGCGACCAGCAGCACGGCGCCGCCGCCGAGCAGCTTGTGGACGCCGGCCCCCAGCAGCGCGCCGACGGTGCCGCCGAGCGCCGCCACCCTGGCCAGGCGGCTGTTGACCGCCACCAGGTCGTGCGACGGGCCGGCGAACTCAGGGACCAGGGCGCTGCGGCTGATGCCGTGGACCCGCGAGCAGACCAGCAGGCCGAACGCGAGCGGGTACAGCAGCAGCGACCCGGTGCGGGGGACCGCCAGCAGGGCGAGCAGCGCGCGCAGCAGCAGCGCCGCGCCCACCGCCACCCGGCTGGCGCCCTGGCGGCCGTCCAGCAGCCGGCCGAGCAGCGGCGCCACCACCGCGAACGGGGCGACGGTGACCAGCAGATACAGGGCGACCCGCGGCCGGGCGGCGGCCACCGGCACGGCGAAGAACAGCGTGCCGGCCAGCGCCACCGCCACCAGCCCGTCCCCCAGCGCGCTGGCCGCGTGCACCCAGCCCAGCCGCTCCAGCGGGCTCCCCCGAAGCCGTGCCGTCATGCGCCCATTGGAGCACGATGCCCACCACGACGAAGCCCCCGGGGGACCCGGGGGCTTCGTCTATCCCTGGGGTGGGACAGGTGCGACGCCTTACTCCTTGCCGGCCAGCTCGGCCGGGGGGACGTCGATGTCGGTGGGCTGGTCGAGCGAGCGGAAGGCGATCTTGCCGTCCTCCACGTCGACCACGACCATCTGGCCGGCGGTGAACTCCTTCCACAGGAGCTTCTCGGACAGCGGGTCCTCGACCATCCGCTGGATGGTACGGCGCAGCGGCCGCGCGCCCAGCGCCGGGTCGTAGCCCTTGTCGGCCAGCAGGTCCTTGGCCTGGTCGGTCAGCTCCATGGCGATGTCCTTGGAGCGGAGCTGCTCCACGACCCGCCGCATCATCAGGTCGACGATGCTCTTCACCTGCTCGCGGGAGAGCTGGTGGAAGACGATCACCTCGTCGATGCGGTTGAGGAACTCGGGCCGGAAGTGGCGCTTCAGCTCGTCCATCACCTTGGCCTGCATCCGCTCGTAGTCGACCTTGGCGTCCGGCCGGGCGGTGAAGCCCAGCGTGGTGCCCTTGGCGATGTCGCGGGTGCCGAGGTTGGAGGTCATGATCAGCACGGTGTTCTTGAAGTCGACCGTGCGGCCCTGCGCGTCGGTCAGCCGCCCGTCCTCCAGGATCTGCAGGAGGGTGTTGAACACGTCCGGGTGGGCCTTCTCGATCTCGTCGAACAGCACCACGCTGAACGGCTTGCGGCGCACCGCCTCGGTGAGCTGGCCGCCCTCCTCGTAGCCGATGTAGCCGGGCGGCGAGCCGATCAGCCGCGAGACCGTGTGCTTCTCCATGTACTCGGACATGTCGAGCGCGATCAGCGCGTCCTCGTCGCCGAACAGGAACTCGGCCAGGGTGCGCGACAGCTCGGTCTTCCCGACCCCGGAGGGGCCGAGGAAGATGAACGAGCCGGAGGGGCGCTTGGGGTCCTTCAGCCCGGCGCGGGTGCGCCGGATGGCCTGGGACACCGCGCGGATGGCGTCGTCCTGGCCGACGACCCGCTTGTGCAGCTCGTCCTCCATGCGCAGCAGCTTGGCGGTCTCCTCCTCGGTGAGCTTGAACACCGGGATGCCGGTCCAGGAGGCGAGCACCTCGGCGATCTGCTCCTCGTCGACCTCGGCGACCACGTCCATGTCGCCCGACTTCCACTCCCGCTCGCGGCGGGCCTTGTCGGCCAGCAGCTGCTTCTCGTCGTCGCGCAGGGCGGCGGCCTTCTCGAAGTCCTGCGAGTCGATCGCCGATTCCTTCTCGCGCTTGACCTCGGCGATCTTGCCGTCGAACTCGCGCAGGTCGGGCGGGGCGGTCATGCGGCGGATGCGCATGCGGCTGCCGGCCTCGTCGATCAGGTCGATCGCCTTGTCGGGCAGGTAGCGGTCGGAGATGTAGCGGTCGGCCAGGTTGGCCGAGGCGACCAGGGCCTCGTCGGTGATGGTGACCCGGTGGTGGGCCTCGTAGCGGTCGCGGAGCCCCTTGAGGATGTCGATGGTGTGGGCGACGGTCGGCTCGTGCACCTGGATCGGCTGGAAGCGGCGCTCCAGGGCGGCGTCCTTCTCCAGGTGCTTGCGGTACTCCTCCAGGGTGGTGGCGCCGATCGTCTGCAGCTCGCCCCGGGCCAGCATCGGCTTGAGGATCGAGGCGGCGTCGATGGCCCCCTCGGCCGCGCCGGCGCCGACCAGGGTGTGCAGCTCGTCGATGAACAGCACGATGTCGCCGCGGGTGCGGATCTCCTTGAGGACCTTCTTCAGGCGCTCCTCGAAGTCGCCGCGGTAGCGCGACCCGGCCACCAGCGCGCCCAGGTCGAGCGTGTACATCTGCTTGCCCTTGAGCGTCTCGGGCACCTCGCCCTTGACGATCGCCTGGGACAGGCCCTCGACGATGGCGGTCTTGCCGACCCCGGGCTCGCCGATCAGCACCGGGTTGTTCTTGGTGCGGCGGGACAGCACCTGCATGACCCGCTCGATCTCCTTCTCGCGCCCGATCACCGGGTCGAGCTTGCCCTCGCGGGCGAGCTGGGTCAGGTTGCGGCCGAACTGGTCGAGGACCAGCGAGCCCTGCGGCTGGCTCTCGCCGCCGGCGCCGGCCGCGGCGCCCTCCTTGCCGCCGGCGTAGCCTGACAGCAGCTGGATGACCTGCTGGCGCACGCGGGACAGGTCGGCGCCGAGCTTGACCAGCACCTGCGCGGCCACGCCCTCGCCCTCGCGGATCAGCCCGAGCAGGATGTGCTCGGTGCCGATGTAGTTGTGGCCCAGCTGCAGCGCCTCGCGCAGCGACAGCTCCAGGACCTTCTTGGCCCGCGGCGTGAACGGGATGTGCCCGGTCGGGGCGCTCTGGCCCTGACCGATGATCTCCTCGACCTGGGCGCGCACGGCCTCCAACGAGATGCCGAGCGACTCGAGCGCCTTGGCGGCGACCCCCTCGCCCTCGTGGATCAGGCCGAGCAGGATGTGCTCGGTGCCGATGTAGTTGTGGTTGAGGAGCCGAGCCTCCTCCTGGGCGAGCACGACCACCCGCCGTGCTCGGTCGGTGAAGCGCTCAAACATGCCAAACCCCCAGGGATACGGCGGCAGCGGTTCCTTGCCGCCAATCGACTATACACCTGGCCTTCGGGCGCCCCGCACGGCCTGCTCGGCACCTGCCGCACGCAACGCGCATCAGAGTGAACACCTGACCGTCACCCGCTGTTCCCTCCGCCGCACGATGGTTGCATCGGCGCCTGCGCCGACGACTTGATCGGCGGTTGCGCTCCACCTTGACGTACGTGCCGGCTACCCCGGTGGATGCCTCAGTACTCTTCCGGGCGCAGCTGCGGGAACAGCAGCGCCTCGCGGATCGAGGTGAGGCCGCCGAGCAGCATAACCAGGCGGTCCACGCCGACACCGAGGCCGGCGTTGGGCGGCAGGCCCAGCTCCAGGGCGCGCAGGTAGGCCTCGTCCACCACCATCGCCTCCTCGTCGCCGCCGGCCTTGGCGAGCGCCTGCTCCTCCAGGCGGGCGCGCTGCTCGTCCGGGTCGGTCAGCTCCGAGAAGCAGTTGGCGTACTCGCGGCCGGCGATGATCAGCTCGAAGCGCTCGGTGACGGTCGGGTCGTCGCGGTGCGGGTGGGCCAGCGGCGACACCTCGACCGGGTAGTCGGTCACGAAGGTCGGCTGCACGATGGCGCGCTCGACGTGCTTCTCGTACAGCTCCAGCACCAGCTTGCCGGTCCCCCAGCCGGGTTCCCACGCCACGCCGAAGCGGTCGCACAGCTTGCGGACCTCGTCCAACGGCCGGTCGTAGGCCAGGTTCGGCTCGCCGAGCTCGCCGCGGACCGCGTCCAGCAGGGTCACCTCGGTCCACGGGGCGTCCAGGTCGATCTCGGCGCCGCGATAGGTCACCCGGCGGGCGCCGACGGCGTTGTCGGCCGCCTCCAGGATCACGCCCCTGGCCAGCACCATCATGTCCCGGTAGTCCTCGAAGGCGGCGTTGGACTCCAGCATGGTGAACTCGGTGTTGTGGGTGGAGTCGATGCCCTCGTTGCGAAACACCCTGCCCAGCTCGAAGACGCGGTCCATGCCGCCGACCAGCAGCCGCTTGAGGTACAGCTCGCAGGCGACCCGCAGGTACAGGTCGGTGTCGAGGGCGTTGTGGTGGGTGACGAACGGCCGCGCGAGCGCCCCGCCGGGCACCGGGTTGAGGATCGGGGTCTCGACCTCCACGTAGCCGCGGCGCAGCATCGACTCGCGCAGCGACTGCACCACCCGGGTGCGCAGCAGCGCCGTGGCCCTGGCGGCCGGGTTGACGGCCAGGTCCAGCTCGCGCTGGCGCGAGCGGACCTCCACGTCGACCAGGCCGCGCCACTTGTCCGGCAGCGGCCGCAGCGCCTTGGCCAGCAGGAAGACGTCGGTCGCCTTGACCGACAGCTCGCCGCGGCGGGTGCGGACCACCTCGCCGTGGACGCCGACCCAGTCGCCGGTGTCCAGCTCGAGGGCCTCCTGGAAGGCCCGCTCGCCGAGCGACTGGAGGGTCAGCATCGCCTGCAGCTCGTCGTCGCCCTGGCGGAGCGTCCAGAAGCCGAGCCGGCCCATGTCGCGCCTGAGCAGCACCCGGCCGGCCACCCGGACGACGTCGGCGGACTCCTCGCCGGCTTCCAGCCCGTCCCAGGCCCGGCGCACCTCGGCCAGGGTGTGGCTGCGCCGGAAGCCGACCGGGTAGGGGTCGACGCCGGCCGCGCGCAGCCTGGCCAGCTTGTCGCGGCGGTCCTCGGGATCGGGCATGCGCTGGATGCTACCAGCGGGCCCGGCGGGGTCCTGGGGCGCTCCGCCGGAGGGTCCGGGACGCTCCGACGGGAACCCAGTTCGGTCGGGAAGGGGCCGTGCCGGCGTTACCGCGCGGTTAGGCCGGGTTGGCATGCTCGGGTCGACCCAGGCGGGAACCCGCAACCCCTCCCACGGGCATCCACCCCCGCCAGGGCCGCGCCCATGACGACGACCGTCCAACCAGGCAGGGCCGGCACCTACCCCAGGCGGCCAGCGGCCGCCTCCTCCCCGGGGTGCCGCGCTGCCGCG
>DASQWY010000157.1:0-4718 GCA_035640005.1 Actinomycetes bacterium | reverse complement strand
CGGTGCGGGCCGCGTTCACCAGCGCCTTGACCGCGTCGTCGGCGGTCTCGTCGTCGACCAGCACCTCCACGCGGGTCTTGGGCAGCAGCTCGACCTGGTACTCGGCGCCGCGGTAGACCTCGGTGTGGCCGCGCTGGCGGCCGAAGCCGCGCGCCTCCGACACGGTCAGCCCCTGGATGCCGACGCCCTCCAGCGCCGCCTTGACGTCGTCGAGCTTGAACGGCTTGATCACCGCCACGACCAGCTTCATCAGGCCGACCCTCCTTCCGGCAGCCGCACCGCGGCCGTGGCCGGCTGACGCTCGTGCTGCCCGGACGGGGCCGGGCTGAGCGAGCCGCCTCCCTCGCCGAAGGCGTAGCCGGCCTCCTCGTGCTGGCTGAGGTCCAGGCCGGACAGTTCCTCCTCCTCGCTGACGCGCAGCCCGACGACCCGGTCGACGAGCTTGAGCAGCAGGAAGCTGAGGGTGAAGGAGAAGGCGATGGTGGTCACCACCGCGACCGCCTGCTTGCCGAGCAGGGCGAGCCCGCCGCCCGACAGCAGGCCGTCCCCGCCGGCCGAGTTGACCGCGGTGGTGGCGAACACGCCGATCAGCAGGGCGCCGAGCATGCCGCCGACCGCGTGGACGCCGACCACGTCCAGGGCGTCGTCGTAGCCGAGCCGGAACTTGATGCCGACGGCCAGCGCGCACACCACGCCGGCGGCCAGCCCGATCGCCACCGCGCCCATCGGCCCCACGTAGCCGGCCGCCGGGGTGATGGCGACCAGGCCGGCGACCGCGCCGGACGCCGCCCCGAGGGTGGTCGTCTTGCGCCGCCTGGCCCAGTCGACCAGCCCCCAGCCGAGCACCGCCGCCCCGGTGGCGGTGTTGGTGGCGATGAACGCGGTGGCGGCCAGGCCGTTGGCGGCCAGCGCGCTGCCCGCGTTGAAGCCGAACCAGCCGAACCACAGCATGCCGGCCCCGAGGATGGTGAGCGGCAGGTTGTGGGGGACGATCGCCTCCTTGAGGAAGCCGCGCCGTTTGCCGATGGCGATGGCGGCCGCCAGGGCGGCGATCCCGGAGCTCATGTGCACGACCGTGCCGCCGGCGAAGTCGAGCGCGCCCAGCTCGCGCAGCCAGCCGCCCGGAGCCCACACCCAGTGCGCCAGCGGCGCGTAGACGATGAACAGCCACAGGGTGGTGAACAGCACGAAGGCGGAGAACTTCATCCGCTCGGCGTAGGCCCCGGTGATCAGCGCGGGGGTGATGACCGCGAAGAACAGCTGGAACATCGAGTAGGCGATGTGCGGGATGGTGGGGGCCAGGTCCGGGTTGGGCGCCTGGCCCACCCCCCTGAAGCCGAGGTAGTCCAGGCCGCCGATCAGGTGCGCCTTGTCCGGCCCGAACGCCAGCGAGTAGGCGGCCAGCACCCACAGCACCGACACCAGGCCGATCGCGAAGAAGCTCTGCATCACGGTGGCGAGCACGTTCTTGGCCCTGACCATGCCGCCGTAGAACAGCGCCAGGCCCGGGGTCATGAACATCACCATCGCGGCCGAGATGAGCACGTACGCGGTGTCGCCGGAGTTCACGCCGGGGACCTCCCTCCTGAAGACGGCCAACGCGGACTACAGCTACAGGAGCGGTGTTGCCGGCATGTTTCCTGGCCGTTGTCCGTCGGTAACGGGTCGGGTCATGAACCGCGTCCGGGGACTCGACCGCCAGCCCCGCCATCGACCGGTCCATGGCCCGCACCCGCTGGAGGAGCGACGGCGACTACACCGGGTCGACCTGCTCAAGAGCACCCCGGGAGGCTTCGAGCAGGTCGGCACGCTCGCCCAGTCGGTGCCGGTGCGGCCCCCCGGCGGCACCGCCACCAAGTTCGCGTTCAGCTACACGGTCACCCAGACCGACCAGAGCATCGGCAAGGTCACCTTCAAGGCCGCCGCCACCCTCCTCGACCACCGCGACGCGCTGCCCGGCGACAACGAGCTGAACTCGCCGCCGGTGAAGATCACCTGACCGCTGGGCGTCAGGCGGCGCCGCGCAGCAGCGTCTCGGCGATCTGCACGGCGTTGAGGGCGGCGCCCTTGCGGAGGTTGTCGGCCACCGACCAGAACAGCAGCGCCTTGGGGTCGGCCAGGTCGCGCCGGATGCGGCCGACGAACACGCCGTCGCTGCCGGCGCATTCGAGCGGGGTCGGGTAGCCCTGGCCGGACCCGTCGTCGGCCACGGTCACCCCGGGCGCCGCCGCCAGGTCGGCGCGGAAGGCGTCCAGGTCGACCGGCCGGGCGCAGACCGCCCGGACCGACACGGAGTGCCCGACCATCACCGGCACGCGCACGCAGGTCGGGTGGCACACCAGCGCCGGCAGCCCGAGGATCCGGCGCGGCTCGTTGCGGAGCTTCAGCTCCTCCACGGTGTAGCCGGTCTCCTGCTGGTCGAAGGGCATGCACTGCGGGACCACGTTGAAGGCGATCGGCCGCGGGAAGGTGTGGCCGGCGGGCAGCGCCTCCGGCCGGCCGCCCCGGCGCAGCAGGTCGCGGTCGCCGAGCAGCTTGGCGGCCTGCTCGGCCAGCTCGTCCATGCCCTTCTGGCCGGAGCCGCCGGCCGCCTGGAACGAGGTCGGGGTGATCGCCTCCAGGCCGAACCGGTCGCGCAGCGCGGCCAGCACCGGCGTGATCGTGAGCGTCGTGCAGTTCGGGTTGGCCACGATCCCGAGCGGGTGGTCGAGGGCGGCGGCCGCGTTCACGTCCGCGTCCACCAGCGGCACCCGCGGGTCCATGCGCCAGGCGCTGGAGTTGTCGACCACCAGCGCGCCCCGCCCGGCCGCCGCCGGGGCCCACTCGCGCGACACCCCGGCGCCGGCGGAGAAGAACGCCAGCCGGGCGCCGTCGAACACCTCCGGGACCAGCGGGCGGACCTCGGCATGGCCGCCGCGGACCCGCAGGCGGCGGCCGACGGAGCGCGCGGAGGCCACCAGCCGCAGCTCGCCGGCTGGCAGGTCGCGGTCGGCGACCAGCCGGCGCAGCTCCTCGCCGACCGCGCCGGTCGCGCCGACGATGACCGCCGCGGTCACCGGACCACCGGGATCTCGGCGGTGCCCTCCGGGTGCTCCTGGCGGAACTCGGCCTCCTCCGAGAGGGAGAAGCGCTGGTGGATGGCGTTGACGGCCACCTCGACGTCGCTGGCCCGGATGATGCAGGAGATGCGGATGGTGGAGGTCGAGATCATCTCGATGTTGACGCCGGCGTCGGCCAGCGCCTGGAACATGGCGGCGGCCACCCCCGGGCTGGACTTCATGCCGGCGCCGACCAGCGACACCTTGGCGATGCCGGAGTCCGCGGTCACGTCCTCGGCGCCGACCTCGTCCTTGAGGCCGCCGAGCACGCGCATCGCCTCGGCGAGGTCGTCCTTGGGGACCGTGAAGGAGATGTCGGTGGTGTGGCCGTGGGAGATGTTCTGGACGATCATGTCGACGTTCACGCCCCGGTCGGCGATCGCCCGCATGACGCGGGCGGCGATGCCCGGCTTGTCGGGCACGCGGACCAGGGTGACCTTGGCCTCCGAGGTGTCGTGGGGCACGCTGGAAATGATCGCCTTCTCCATGCGTTCGTCCTCCTCCCGGACCCAGGTGCCGGGGGCGTCGGTGAAGCTCGAGCGGACGTGGAGCACGATCCGCTCCCGCCGCGCGTACTCCACGCAGCGGAGCACCAGCACCCTGGCGCCGCAGGCGGCCATCTCCAGCATCTCCTCGTAGGAGACCACGTGCAGCTTGCGGGCCTGCGGCACCACCCGCGGGTCGGCGGTGTAGACGCCGTCCACGTCGGTGTAGATCTCGCAGACCCCGGCGCCGAGCGCCGCGGCCAGGGCCACGGCGGTGGTGTCCGAGCCGCCGCGGCCGAGGGTGGTCACGTCCTTGGTGGTCGAGACGCCCTGGAAGCCCGCGACGATCACCACGTTGCCCTGGCCGAGGGCCTCGCTGATCCGGCCCGTCCGCAGGTCGAGGATGCGGGCCCTGCCGTGCAGGGTGTCGGTGATGATGCCGGCCTGGGAGCCGGTGAACGACTTGGCGGTCACCCCCAGGTCGGCGATGGCCATCGCCAGCAGCGACATGGAGATGCGCTCGCCGGCGGTGAGCAGCATGTCCAGCTCGCGCGGGGGCGGGTCGGGTGAGACCTGGCGGGCCAGCCCGGTCAGGACGTCGGTGGTGTCGCCCATGGCGGAGACGACCACCACCACGTCGTTGCCGGCCCGCCGGCTGGCGACCACCCGCTCGGCCACGCGCCGGATGCGGTCGGCGTCGGCGACCGAGGTGCCGCCGTACTTCTGGACGACCAGGGGCATGGGCAGCTCTTCGAGGGGTTCGCGGGCGGGCGGGACCAGCCTACCAACCCGTTGCCCGCCGGGCGCCGACCGGATCCCCAACCGCAACCACCCGACCCCGCCTCATGCCAGCCCCAGGGCGACGCGCAACGCGTCGTCGAGGCGGGCCAGCTCCGCCGGGCCGAGGCGCCCCCGGTAGCGCCCGAATCGGGCCTTTGGCAGGGTGGCGAGGTGGTTGCAGTTCAGCGCCGAGTCGCGGTCGAGGCCGTGCGCCGGCCCGACCGGCACCTCGGTGCGCAGGCCCCGTACGGTGCCGGTGATTCCCGCCACCGTGACCGCGGTCAGCAGGGGTAGTGAGCTGCTGCCGCTGATGTCAACAGACATCATCGAACGTATGTGTTAGCATGCGCCAGTG
>DASQWY010000156.1:0-3372 GCA_035640005.1 Actinomycetes bacterium | reverse complement strand
CCGCCGATGATCACCAGCGACAGCTGCCGTTCCAGGGCGCTCTCGACGGCGGTCACGATGGTCGGCGACTCCTCGTCGCCCCAGGGGCTCTTCTCGCCGAACGACTCCCGGTACCAGGTGTCGAAGTCGATGTAGCCGGTCTTGGCGGCCAGCTGGTGGTGCTGGTCGTAGATCCAGTGGCGCGGGAACGAGCTGGCCCCGACCACCTCGAACTCCGAGGAGCCGTCCGCGCGGATGGTGAGCGCCAGGGTCGACCACACGATCGGGCCGCTGACCTGCACGTACGGGCGGCGGCGGACGCGCCGGGGCGCGGGCATGCCCGGCCGGCCGCCGGCCGTCTGGGTGAAGCGCACGGCGTCGCCGTCGACCACCGGCTCGCTCTGCAGGTCGGGGAAGGCCACACCCGGGAACTGGAGCCCCCGGCCGGCGAGCCGCATGCTGGTGTAGCCCATGTGGCCCTTGCCCGCGTAGCCGTGCCCGGTGACGCGGCCGTCCTCCACCTCGATCCAGGCGCTCAGCTCGTTGGCGAAGCGGACGGCGCTGGACGCCAGCATCCCCTCCAGGTCGGTCAGCTCGTCGGGTGGCGGCATGTCGTAGTGGGCGACGCCCAGGTCGAACGGCAGCCGCGTCAGCCCCTCGATCGCCTCCCGCGGGATCCACGAGATCGACGTCACCGACGAAGCGATCCTCACCACCGCGATACCTCCCCCGGGCCGTAGCGGCCCCATGCGCGTCCGTACCGTCACGGATGGTACGTGAGTGGCCGGTTAGCGACCGGCTCCAGGATGCCCCCATGCAGCCCGAGCGCAACGCCACCATGTCCGGCAGCCAGTTGCTGGTGGGCATGTCGGTGGCGCTGATCGAGTCGGCCGCCTCGCTGGCGGCCGCCCGTTCGCGCGGCACCTGGGGGGACCCGCTGGTCCACCTGTACCAGGCGGCCGACCAGGCGTGGGGGCCGCCCGACCGGGGCAGGCAGAGCTGGCGCACCGACCCGACCGGCTACGGCGCCGACTTCCGCCTGGCGGTGCTGCTGGCCGAGGCGGCCGCCGGCCGCGCCCTGAGCGACGGCGGCTACCTGAGCGGCCGCCAGCTCGCCGCCGACCTGCGGCGCGGCGCCGCCTGGCTGGCCGCCGGGGTGCCGTTCACCGCCGCCCCGCCCGACCGCTGACCGGCGCCCGGGCTACTTCTCGACGAAGACGACGTCCAGCAGGTCCGCCTGGAACCGGACGGTCCGGTTGGCCTGCAGCAGCAGGTCGCTGAGGTGCACCTCGATGCCGCCGCACACCACCACCTGGTCGTTCTCGTTGCGGGAGGGGCTGGCCGACACCTGCAGCAGCCAGTCGGCCAGGTTGCCCTGGAAGCCGCCGTCCCTGGCGCGCAGGTAGTCGGTCGCGCGGCGGAACAGCTTCGGCAGGATCAGCTGCCCCTCCGGCCCGATCGACGCCTGGTCGTCCAGCACGAACCCGGCGCTGGCGTCGATCGCCCACACCCCGGCGGCCTTCTCGCGCGCCTCGGTCGCCAGGGTCCGCAGGTGCGCCCGGTGGCCGACGGGCGTGGAGCTGTACACGGTCGGGTAGGCCACGCCCTCCTGCAGCAGGCGGGCGTTGAGGGTGCGGTCCAGCATCGGCCGGTCGACCAGGGTCCAGGCGCCGTCCTGGGCGGGCGCTGCCTGCTCCTCGAGCAGCAGGTAGGAGACCGGCCGGCCGTTGACCTCGGCGGCCTGGCTGAGGATGAACGCCGGCACCGACTCCGGGGTGGCGCTGGTCACCCGGGTCTCGCCGGGCGGGGCGTAGTCGAGGTCGCTGAAGCCGATCCAGGCCAGCAGCTGGTCCCGCGCCTCCCGGCCGAGCGGCTGGGCGGCGCTGCCGTAGTGCAGCTCGGGCGCGTCGACGCCCTCGAAGCGCAGCTGCACGCTGCCGTCGGCCGACGGGTCGATCCGGTGGGCGTTCTTCAGCTGCCGGTAGTGCTCGGGGTGCTCGGCGATGAACCGGACGGAGTCGCCGTCGGGTTCCTTGCCGACCACCACCAGCCGGCCGCGGATGGCCAGGTAGTACGGTGCCGCCACGCTTGCCTCCTCGGCTCGGAGCAGGGCAGGGAGCTTCCCGGATCATGGTCCCACCGCCGGCGTCCGGCCGGTGTGCCGCCCGTCACCGGCCGGCTGTGACGCTGCGCGCCGGCCGTTTCCGGCGGGGGCGCGGGGTTAGCCGACGGCCGACCGCAAGCCAAGGAGGAGCGATGGCGAAGAAGGACTCGCTCGGGGCCTACCGGCGCAAGCGGGACCTGAAGCGGACGCCGGAGCCGGCCGGCGGCCGCAGGCGGTCGGGCGGGCGGCGGCGGCCGCGGTTCGTGGTCCACCAGCACGACGCCACCAGCATGCACTACGACTTCCGCCTGGAGGCCGACGGGGTGCTGAAGTCGTGGGCGGTGCCCAAGGGGCCCTCCACCAACCCCAAGGACAAGCGCCTGGCCATGCCGACCGAGGACCATCCGCTGGAGTACGCCGACTTCGAAGGGGTGATCCCGGAGGGGAGCTACGGGGCCGGGCCGGTGCTGCTGTGGGACGCCGGCACCTACCGCAACCTCACCGAGAAGGACGGCGCCAAGGTCCCGGTGGAGCAGGGGGTGCGCGACGGGCACGTGGCGGTCTGGCTGGAGGGGCGCAAGCTCCGCGGCGGCTGGGCGCTCACCAGGATCGGCAAGGGCCAGGGCGGCCGCTGGCTGCTGGTGAAGATGGACGACGAGGGCGCCGACGCCAGGCGCAACCCGGTGCGGCGCGAACCCGACTCGGTGCGCAGCGGGCGCAGCATCGAACAGGTCGCCGCCACGGAGGAGCGGTGACCGGCCCGCTGGAGGGGCTCCCGGACCGGGCCAGGCGGCGGCTGGTCGCGGCGCCGCAGCCGTCCTGGGTGGAGCCGATGGCGGCCACCCTCACCGAGCGGCGCTTCTCCGACCCCGGCTGGATCTTCGAGCCGAAGTTCGACGGCGAGCGCTGCCTGGCGTTCCGCAAGGGCTCGCGGGTGCGGCTCAGGTCCCGCAACCGCAAGCTGGCCAACGACCACTACCCGGAGCTGGTGGAGGCCCTGGCCGCGCAGGCGGCCGGCGACTTCGTGGTGGACGGGGAGGTGGTGGCGTTCGAGGGCGGGCGCACCAGCTTCGCCCGGCTGCAGCGGCGCATGCAGGTGCGGGACCCGGACGCGGCCCGCGCCACCGGCGTGGCGGTCTACTTCTACCTGTTCGACGTGCTGCACGCCGACGGCCAGGACGTGACCGGCCTGCCGGTGCGTGACCGCAAGGCGCTGCTGCGGCGGCTGCTGCGCTTCCGCGACCCGATCCGCTTCACGGCACACCGCAACGCCGACGGCGAGGCCTACT
>DASQWY010000155.1:0-4234 GCA_035640005.1 Actinomycetes bacterium | reverse complement strand
GGTGGCGATCTCCGCGCGCATGGGATGCTCCTCTCCTTGGCTGGCTGGAGCACATCCTGCCGCCGCCGCCTGGGAGTGGCCTCGGCAGCGGCTGAGAGGTGGCTGCCAGGCGAAACTCACAGCCGGCGTTGAGGTGGGGCTCGGGGAACTCTCAGGTGCGATGCTCATCGTCCAGCCGACGACAGCGCGCTGAGGCTGAGAAGGTGCGGGGATGCGGACGGGCCGGTGGTGGCGCCCGGTGGCGCTCGGCGTGGTGGTCGTGGCCGTGCTGGCGGTCGGCGGCCCCTACGTGTTCTTCCACTTCGTGGAGGGCAAGGCGCCCGCCCCGCTCGGCGACGCCCAGGCGACCGGCCCGGCCACCACCCAGGCGGCGGCGACGGGCTCCGGCGGCGGCGTCGACGGCACCTGGAAGGTCGGCAGCGGCTCGCAGGCCGGCTACCGGGTCAAGGAGGTGCTGTTCGGGCAGGACAACGAGGCCGTGGGGCGCACCTCGGCGGTGAGCGGCCAGCTGCGCATCCAGGGGAACCGGGTCAGCGCCGCCGGCTTCTCGGTCGACCTGACCACCGTGCGGAGCGACCAGAGCCGCCGCGACGAGCAGTTCCAGCAGCGGATCATGGACACCGCCAGCTACCCGACCGCGACCTTCGCCCTCACCGCGCCGATCGATCTGCCGTCGACGTCCGCCGACGGGGCGGACGTCCGCCGCACCGCCTCGGGCCGGCTCACCCTGCACGGGACCACCCGCGCGGTGAGCCTCGACCTGACGGCCAGCCGCAGCGGCGGCGGCATCCGCGTCAGCGGCTCGATCCCGGTCACCTTCGCCGACTGGAACATCCCCAACCCCAGCTTCGGGCCGGTCACCACCGAGGACCACGGGACGATCGAGTTCCTGCTGGTCCTGGAGCGCGCCTGAGGGCGGGCTCAGCCGCCGAAGGCCGCGCGCGCCGCCTCGAGGCCCACCGCCGAGCGCTCCCGGAACCGGTAGGTACCCTGCTCCCGCAGCTCCCGGGCGGCCTCGACGAGGGCGCCGAGGGCGGCGAAGGCGAACGCGCCGCCGACCGACACCCGGCTGACGCCGGCGGCGGCCAGCTCGGCCACGGCGGGCGCCCCGGCCTGGGCGAGGACGTTGACGGGCCGGTCGACCGAGGCGACCAGCCGGCGGACGTCCTCCAGCCGCGTCAGGCCCGGGGCGTACAGCACGTCGGCGCCGGCCGCCTGGTAGGCCTGCAGCCGGGCGATGGTGTCGGCCAGGTCCGGCCGGCCGTGCAGGTGGTTCTCGGCCCTGGCGGTCAGCACCAGGTGCACCGGCCCGCCGTGGGCGACCTCCGCGGCGGCCGCCACCCGCTCGGCGGCCAGGCCCGGGTCGTAGATGGGCGCATCCGGGTCGCCGGTGAAGTCCTCGACCGAGCAGCCGGCCAGCCCGGCCTCCAGCGCCAGCCGCAGCGTGTCCGCCACCGCGGCCGGCTCGTCGGCGAAGGCGTTCTCCAGGTCGGCCGAGACCGGCAGATCGGTCGCTGCCACGATCGAGGCCGCGTGCGCGATCGCCTGCTCGCGGGTCACCGTGCCGTCCAGCCGGCCCAGCGTGGCCGCGTGGCCGCTGCTGGTGGTGGCCAGCGCCTGGAAGCCGAGCCAGGCCAGCAGCCTCGCAGATCCGGCGTCCCATGGGTTCGGCAGCAGCAGCGGCCGCTGGTCGTGGTGCAGGGCGAGGAACCGGCTGGCCTTGGCGGCGTGGTCGGTCACTGGCGGGCGCTCCTCACGGGTGGTCGTCGTCCTCGGGCCGCGGGACCCGGGGGTCGTGGCGGGCGAGCACGCGCTGCAGCAGGCCGTGCAGCAGCTCGCGCTCCCGCTCGTCCAGCGGTGCCAGCACGGCGTCCTCGGCCTCCCAAGCCGCCTCGTCCAGCCGGGCGAGGGCGCGCCGGCCGGCGGGCGTCAGCATGACCCGGTGGCGGCGCCGGTCGCGCTGGTCGCGGCCACGGACCACCAGGCCGGCGACCTCCAGGTCGTCGAGCACGGCCACCAGGTCGCTGCAGTCCTTGCCGAGGTGCTCGCCGACCTGCCGCTGGGACACCGGGCCGAGCTCGGCCAGGCTGGTCAGCACGGCCAGGTGGTGCAGCCGGTGGGGCGGCAGCGAGGCGCCGAGGTCCTCGGTCGCCAGCCGCTCCACCACCCGCCGCTTGCCGAGCGACGACAGCCTCACCAGCAGGTAGGTGGTGCGCCGCAGCAGGCCGTCGGGCAGGGCCGCGAGCGGGGCCCGCGCCTGGTCCTGGTCCACCACCTGCACCGCCTGCCTCCTCACCAGGGTCATTGGGAGATCTAACAATAGGTAGTAACCTACGTTTGCATCTACCTATCAATAGTAGCGGAGACGAGGTGGTCGTGTGGCGGTGGGCGGAGCCACGGCGCGGGCCGTGCGGCGCGGGGCCCCGGACGGGCTGGTGCTGGCGCTGGCCTGCCTGGCGCAGTTCATGGTCGTGCTGGACGTGTCGATCGTGAACGTCGCCCTGCCGTCGATCCGGCACGACCTGCAATTCAGCCAATCGGGGCTGCAGTGGGTGGTCAACGCCTACACGATCGCGTTCGCCGGCTTCCTGCTGCTCGGCGGGCGCGCCGCCGACCTGTACGGCCGCCGCCGCGTCTTCCTGCTCGGCATGGGGCTGTTCACCGCGGCGAGCCTGGCCGGCGGCCTGGCGCAGAACCAGGCCACGCTGATCGCCGCCCGCACCGCGCAGGGGCTGGGCGGCGCGATCCTGGCGCCGGCGACGCTGACGATCCTGACCACCACCTTCCCGGAGGGGCCGCGCCGGTCCAGGGCGCTGGGCGCCTGGAGCGCGCTGGCCGGGGCGGGCGGCGCCGCCGGCTCGCTGCTCGGCGGGCTGCTCACCGACCTGGTGAGCTGGCGCTGGATCCTGTTCATCAACGTCCCCATCGGCCTGCTCGGCCTGGCCGCCGGCCGGCTGCTGCTGGAGGAGACGCGCGAGGAGCGGTCGGCCAGGTCGCTGGACGCGCTGGGGGCGGTGCTGGTGACCGGCGGGCTGATGGCGCTGGTGTACGCGATCGTGGGGACCTCACGGCACCCGTGGACCTCGGCGCCGACGCTCGCCACCCTGCTGCTGGCGGCCGCGCTGCTGGCCTGGTTCGGCTGGCACGAGGCGAGGGTCGCCGAGCACCCGCTGATGCCGCTCGGGCTGTTCCGCTCCCGTTCGGTGAGCGGGGCGAACCTGGTGATGCTGTGCATGGGCGGCGGCTTCTTCGCCTTCTGGTTCTTCCTGTCGCTGTACATGCAGAACGTGCTCGGCTACTCGCCGCTGAAGGCGGGGTTCGCCTTCCTGCCGATGACGGTGGCGATCGTGGTGGGAGCGCAGGTCGGCTCGCGCCTGCTGCCCCGGGTCGGCGCCCGCCCGCTGCTGATCCTCGGGCCGGCGCTGTCGACGGTCGCGCTGCTGCTGCTGTCGCGCATCAGCGCCGACGGGAGCTACGCGGGCAGCCTGCTGGTGCCCACCGTCCTCGGCCCGCTCGGCCTGGGCCTGGCGTTCACCCCGGTCGCCTTCGCGGCCACCGCCGGCGTCCCCCGCCACCAGGCGGGGCTGGCCTCCGGGCTGGTGAACACCACCAGGCAGGTCGGCGGCTCCATCGGCCTGGCGGTGCTGGCGACGCTGGCCACCGACCGCACCGCCTCGCTGCTGCGCACCACCTCGCCCGCGGCCGCCCTCACCTCCGGCTACGCGCGCGCCTTCGTGGCGTCGGCGGTGATCCTGTTCGCGGCCGCGGCCGCGGCGCTGCTGCTGCCCTCCCCCGCCGTCGCCCGCGACGGCTGAGCCAGCACGGCGCGCAGCACCAGGAAGCGCAGCAGGGTCGCGGCCGCGTTCGACGCCGCCAGGGTGGCGAGCTCCGGCAGGCGCGCCGGGCGGGCGGCGGCCGCGTGCAGCGCGGCCAGCGAGCCGCTGGTCAGCGCCAGCCCGGCGGCGAACGCGGCCAGGCCGGCCAGGTGGTGGCGGCCGGCGTGGCGCCGGCCCGCCACCCCGAAGGTCAGCCGGCGGTTGGCCGCGGTGTTCGCCACGGCCGTGGCCAGCAGCGCCAGCAGGTTGGCCGCCTGCGCCTGCGCGCCGAGCGCCCCGCGCAGCAGCGCGTACAGGCCCAGGTAGGCGAACGTGCTGGCGACGCCGACGCCGGCGAACCGCAGCAGCTGGCCGCCCGGCCGCCGCCCCGGCGGGGCGGGCACCGCGGCGGGCACCCC
>DASQWY010000154.1:0-2386 GCA_035640005.1 Actinomycetes bacterium | reverse complement strand
CACGAAGGCGATGGTGTCGTTGGTCATCAGCTGGTAGGTGATCGGGCCCTGGACGTCGGGGGTGTGGCCGTGGCCGCGCCGTTCCGGGGTGTAGACGTGGAAGTGCTCGGCCAGCGCGGGCAGGTTCGGCGCGAAGAACCGCGCGTCGACCAACCCGCCGTGCAGCAGCACCAGTGGTTCACCCTCGCCGTGCTCGTCGTACCAGGTCTTCACCGCACCAAGCTGCACGTAGGTCGCCATCGCCGCTCCCCTTGCTCCTCCCGCCCCGCCCCTTAACAGTGCCTATTAGCTGCGGCTAATCGGGTACTCTCTCTCTGATGCCCACCCGAGGCTCCCCACGCAGGACGGTGACTCGACTCCAGCCGGCGAGTGTGTCCGCCATGAGCCGAGCGAGTGTCTGCCCTTCGGCACGACGTCCGAGGAGCCTCATCGGCGGCCTCCAACGACGCGTCGCCCCTTCACCCACCACGCCACCCCATGACCACCAAATCGACGACATCGACCGGGCCCGGCTTGTCGGACCCGCATCCGACCCGCGACAGCCAGCACATGAACAGTGTCGGTTGCCCTGCGACCTCACCTGCTCGCCGCTGTGGCGGTTCCGCTGCATGCTGGTCGTGCTGGTCAGCTCGCCCCCTCATCACCGGCGCCGGCCGCAGACGCTGCCGCCGCCACGCGGGCGAGGGTCGCAGTGCGCTCGAACACCAGCTCGGCGGCGGCCGCGTCGAACAGATCCGGGCGGATGTCGGCCAGGAAGCCGTGGCGGGTGTCCGGGTAGGTGACGATCTCCACGCTGGTGCCGGCGGGCTGCAGCTCATCGCGGAGCCGCTGGGCGTCGGCAGGCGTGAAGCTGGTGGCGTCGTCGGCCAGGTGCAACAGCACGTGGCTGCCGGTGAAGCCGTGCAGGTGGATGCCCTCGGCCCGCCACAGCTGGCGGGCCGGATAGGCAGCGCTGACGGTCATAACACGCGGGGAGATCGCGGCCGCCCACAGCGCCAGCGCGCCACCCCCGTCGTGGCCGAAGGCGCACACGTGGGCGCCGCTGACCAGCGGGTGGCGCAGCAGGAACGCGGCCGCGCCGTTGATGTCGTCGGCCAGCGTGCCGAGGTCGAGGGAGAGCAGGGCGGCCGGCCCCTGCTCGTAGAAGTCGTCGAACCGCAAGGGTACGCGGTGCAAGAAGTCGATGGCCAGCGTCGGGCAGCCCGCCCGCGCCAGCCGCTGGGCCGCGGTGACGGTGTCGGGCGCCAGGCCGCGGAAGTTGGGCAGCAGCAGCACCCCCGGCCCAGGCGCCTGCGGGACGGCCAGCAGGCCTTGCCCGTCGCCGCTGGCGGTGGGGAACGTCACCGTCCTGGCCACGATGCATCAGCTCCTCTGCGATTCCATCAGAACCCAAGGTCCTCTCAGCCTGGATCCACCGAAACGTCTTTGCGCCCTGCGCTGCCCTGGCAGGTCGGAAGCCTTTGGCAGTCGCCGGGCGCCGCATCCAGAAGGTGCACGCCCTCAGCAGTAGAAATGGCCCTCTTACGAGGGCAACGAGCAGCTTGGACCGTCACACTACAATGCCTTCGATGGCGCGGCATCGGTCAGATGACTGCGGTTCGTCCGCAGACGAAAACGTCGGCCGCAGTGCGCGCATCCACCGACCGGTCGCTTGCTGCGAGCCGTCATTTGACGGTGGTCGTCCTTCAGCCTGGTGGCGGCACCACGCCGCGTGGAAGACGACCGATCGCAGCTCGTGATGAGCTCGCTCGACCCGATGACCGATCTCATTCTCGACCCAGCAAGGAGCGTGGACTAAAGCGGTGGCTCGGGGCTTCATTCGAGCATGAGGACGATCGCGCCCCGGGCGCGTCCGGCGACGGCGTCCTGGAGCGCCGTGGCCGCCTGCGCCAGTGGATGTGTCGCCGCGGCGTGGAGCGAGAGCAGCCCTTGCGCCAGCGTCTCGACCAGTGCGGCAAGCCGGGCACCGTCGGCTTGGACGTAGACGTCGGTGACCTGCACCCCCGTTCGGGTGGCGGCGGATCGCCGGTGATCGTCGCCAGGCGGCCACCTGCCGCCACGGCCTGCAGCGCGGTCGCCGCGCCGCCGCGGGCGGCGTTCACCGCGGCCCCGACGCCACGGCCGCCCGGGGCTGCGTCCCGCACGCGGGCCGGCCACTTGGGATCGTGATAGTCGACCACGACACGCGCGCCCCAGCCGCGGACCCGCGCCGCGCTTGAGGGGCCTGCCGTGGCGACCACGGTCGCTCCTTGCGCGACCGCCAGCTGCACGGTCAGGCCGCCGGTGACGCCGCCGGCGCCGTGCACCAGCACCCACTGGCCGTCCGGGGCCGGGGCGGCCGCGGTGAGCGCCTGCTCGGCGGTGAGCGCGGGCACCGGGAACGCGG
>DASQWY010000153.1:0-6471 GCA_035640005.1 Actinomycetes bacterium | reverse complement strand
ACGATCATCATCGGGATCGTCGGCGCCATCCTCGGCGGCTTCCTGGCGCAGGTCTTCGTCGGCGAGAACACCGTCGACGACTTCTTCGACCTGAGCACCTGGATCACCGCGATCGTCGGCGCGATCATCCTGCTGCTGCTGTGGCGGGTGTTCAGCAGGGGCAGGCGCCGGGCGATGTAGCCTCCCGAAAGCTCGGGGCTCAGGCGTCCTGGGGCAGCCGCGGCTCCAGGTCGCCGACGCCCAGGCGGGAGAGCAGGCGGATCGACGGGCTGTAGGCCCGGCCCGGGTCGCGGGGCAGGAACGCCAGCTGCAGGTCGCACCAGCCGAGCCGCAGCGACTCGGCGTTGGTCGGCGTGGCCAGCACGAACTGCACCCGCTTGGCCAGCGCGTGCATCAGCTCGGCGACCTGGTCGATGTGGGTCGAGTCGAGGTGGGCGATGTGCTCGTCCATGATCAGCAGGTCGGCCGCCTCGGCCGCGCCCATGGCCGCCAGCAGCAGCAGGATCGCGATCGTGGCCCGCTGGCCGCCGGAGTGGGCGGCGTCGCGGTAGGAGCGCTTGCGCTCGCCGGGGCGGTGGGCGACCAGCACGTCGACCCCGTAGTCCTCCGGCCGGTCGCCGGGCAGCAGCCGCAGCTCCCCCTCGGAGCCGGCCGTCTGGCAGACGCGGGCGAACTCGGCGCTGAGCTGGCGGACGACCTCGCCGACCCGCTCCTCGAAGCGGCGCCTGGCCTGCTCGACCCGCTCCAGCTGGGCGTCCAGGTCCCGCTTGCGGTCCTCGGCGCCGCCGCCGGCGGCCTCCACCGCCACGGCCTGCCGTTCGCGGGCTTCCAGCACCTCGAGCTGGCGGACGTCGGCGGGGAAGCGCTCCTCGTCCTCGACCTGGCCCGCCAGCCAGTCGATGTCGCGGAGCACCGACTCGGTGCCGGGCAGGTCGCCGGCGTCGATCAGCGCCCGCTGGTCGGGAGTGAGCGGCCGCCCGGCCAGCTCCGTCTCGTGCCCGGCCAGGCGGCCCTCCAGCTCGGCCAGCTCGGGCAGGCGGCCGGCCAGGCGCGTCTCGATGGTCGCCTGCCGCTCCCTGGCCAGGGCCAGCTCGGCGTTGGCGGCGCCGCGGCGCTCGTCCAGCTCGCGCAGCTCGCGGGTGAGGGCCTGCTCGCGTTCGCGCAGGGCGTCCCGCTCGCCGGCGCCGTCCGGCCCCCGCAGCGCCTCGGCCTCCTCGACCTGCGCGCGCAGCTCGGGCAGGCCGCGGACCGCGTCGAGCACGTGCAGGGTCCGGTGCCAGGCCGCGCGCAGCTCGGCCACTGCCGCGTCCAGCTCGGCGGCCTCCGCGCCCAGCCTGCTCAGCTCGGCCTGGAGCTGGGCCTGGTGACGCTCGCGGGCCTGGCGGCCGAGCACCGGCCGGTCGGGCGCCTGCAGGCGGGCGATGTCCCCGTAGCGCATGCCGTCGGGGGCGACCGCGGCCATGCCGCTCCTGGCCAGGCTGTGGGCGTGGGCGGCGTCGTGGGCGGCCAGGGCGTCGACCCGCTCCAGCAGCAGGCCCAGCTCGACGGGGCCGAGCACGCTGGCCAGGGCGGCGCGCGGCTCGCCGGCCCCGGTCTTGACCAGCGGCCAGCGGTAGCCGGCCTCTACCGCCAGCGCGGTCGCCTCCTTGAAGCCGTCCGAGGGGACCAGCAGGCCCCAGAGGGTGTCGCCGAGGGCGGCCTCGGCGCGGGCCCTGGCGGCGTCGCCGGCCGCCTCGTCGGCCAGCTCGGCGACCTCGGCGACCAGGGTCGCCTGGATGCCGGCCTCGGCGAGCCGGGCCCGGAACGCCGCCACCTCCGGCGGCGGCGCCACCCCGCCGCCGGCCAGGGTCCGCATGCGCGCCTCCAGGTCCGCCATGGTCTCGTGCAGCTCCCGGCGCCTGGCCAGCAGGGTCGACAGGCTCGACTCGGCCGCCTGCACCTCGGCCTCGGCCTGCTCCGGGGTCCGCTCGCCGGCCAGGCCGCCCGTGCGCGTGGTGGCTGCCTGCGCCTGCTCGGCGCGCGCCTCCACCGTGGCCAGCCGCACCTCCAGCCGCACCCGCTCGGCGCGGGCCGCCTCGGCCGCCTCGGCCAAGGCGCCGGCCTGCTCGGCCAGCTCCTCGGCGGCCGCCTCCAGCACCGGCACCTGCTCGCCGAGCTCGGCCAGCGCCTGCTGGTCGCGCTCGACCAGTTCGCGCTGCCGGTCGCGCCCGGCGCGGGCGGCGGCGACCCGCTCGGCGTGGTCGCGGTGCTCGGCGGCCGGCCGGGCCAGCTCGCGCAGCAGCTGCAGCCGCTCCTGCAGCCCGGCCCACTCCAGGTGCTGGGCGGCCACCGCCTGCAGCTCGACCAGCCGGTCCTGCTCGGTCCGCGCCTCCTCGATGGCGGCCAGATAGTCGACCCGGGCCTCCTCGGCCCGCTCCCGCTGGGCGGCGACCTCGTCCAGCAGCACCCGCTCGCCGACCAGCTCCAGCAGGTTGGCGAGCAGGCCGGGCGGCCGTTCCTCCATGGTCCGGTCGATGGCGCCCTGCGGCAGGGCGAGCACCTCGCGCAGGGCGGAGGTGAGGCCGATGCGGTCGAGCAGCTCGTCGTAGCGGCGGGCGCCGAGCCAGCCGGCCGGCGGGTGGTCGTCGAGGAAGGCGTCCAGGTCCTCGGCGAGCGGCCGCGCCACGCCCCAGCGGACCCGGCCGGGCAGCAGCAGGTAGCGCCGTTCCTCCTGGGTGACCAGGCAGACCACGCTGACCTGGCCGGCGTCGCCGAGGGCCTCGTCGGCGTCGGTGAACAGCCGCTCGCCGCGGCCGGACAGGACCGGGTTGTCGAAGGTCGCGCGCAGCAGGGCCCGCTCGGCCGGCTGCCCGCCGGGGCCGCCGTCGAAGATGTACCTGGACGAGCTGCGGCCGGGCGCGAAGCTGGTGATGCCGAGCAGCACCTTGATGCCGTCCAGGAAGCAGGTCTTGCCCGAGCCGTTGGGGCCGGTGGCCACGTTGATGCCGTCGGTCAGCAGCGGCACCGGGTCGGGCCGCAGCGACCCCCAGTGGACCAGCTGGACCTCCTCAATCCGCGGCATGGACCCCCCCAGATCCCCCGGTGGCCAGCTCCGCCGCGCGCAGGCGCAGGCTCGCCAGGCGCTGGTGGCGCGCCAGCAGCGCCCTGGCCTGCTCAGCGGCTGCCGGCTCGTCGAGCGAGTCGAGCAGCGGGCCGGCGACCAGCCGCCCCTCGTGCCTGCTCAGGTAACCCATGCCGCAGAGCCGGTCGAGCGCGACGGCCAGCCCGCCGCCGTCCAGCCGGGCGCCTAGCAGCTCGGCCAGGTCGTCCGGGTCCAGCCACGGCTCGCCGGTGGCGGCCGGCTCGCCCGCCCTGACGCGCTCCTCCGGCAGGAACCGCAGGTGCAGCCAGCAGGTGGCCAGCACCGCCAGCTCGTCCCGGTCGGGGGCCAGGACCGGGTCGTGGGCGTCCAGCCGCGGTAGCGGGCCGCCCAGGCGCACCAGCCAGCGCTCGGTCCCCGGGGTGTAGGCCAGCTCGCAGCCGGCGTCGGCCAGGCGGCGGCGGACGTCCTCGCGGGTGCCCTCGTCGGCCAGCTCGGGCACGTCGGCGGCGGCCACCGGCCCCACCAGCAGCACCCTGCACAGCTCGGCGGCGTTCACGAGCCGACCTCGGCCGGCTCGGCCCGCTCGGCGCTGGGCGCGGGCGCGGCGCCGTTCGGCGAGCGCACCCCGGTGCGGGTGACCACGCCGACCTCGTCGCGGCCGACGACCTCGAAGGCGGGCTCCGGCTCCAGGCTGGCCGGCAGGCTGCCGTCCCCGCCCGGCCCCCAGCGCGACCAGGCCTCCACCACCGCGGCCATGCGGGCGGCGGCCTCCTGCCAGGTGCCGCCCACCACCCACTTGGCCAGGTCGCTGTCGCCGAGGCCACCGAGCCAGGCGAGCGCGTCGGCGGCCACCTGGACGAAGTCGGGGATCGCCTCGGGTGGCTCCAGCGGCAGCTCGCGCGGCTCGGGCAGCGGCACGGCGACCGGCTCGGGGCGGCCCAGGTGCTCCTCCAGGGCGGCCAGGGCGGCGGTGGCCCGTACCGGCGGGACCGCGGGCGGCAGCCGCAGCTGGCCGGCGACCATCCCGGCCAGCACGTCCAGGTCGGTGCCGGCGACCATGGCGCGCAGGTCGGCGGCGTCCGGGGCGGCCGGCCCGGCGTCGCCGTCCCCGGCCAGGCGGGCCTCGACCTCGGCGGCCAGCGCGCCCAGCCGCTCGGCGGCGTCGGCCGCGCGGCGCGCCTCGGGGAGCTGGCCGGCGTCCGCACCCGCCTGCTCCAGCAGCGCCCGCATGTCGACCACGTGCGCGGCGGCCAGCCGGGCGGCGGCCAGCAGGCCGGGCTCGTCGGCGGCGGCCAGCCGGCGGACGAGCTCCTCCTGGTCGGCCTCCAGCACCGCGGTGGCGGCGGCGAGCGGCGCCAGCGCCGCCCGGCCGTCCAGGCCGACGGCCCTGGCCAGGGCCATGGCGCTGCCCAGCACCCGCACCACCCGCCCGGGCTCGATGCGGGGCACGGCCAGCACCGCCGAGACGGCGGCGACCAGGTGGGCCTCGTCGGACAGCCGCCACTGGTGGCCCGACCCGCCGGCCTCGGCCGCGGCCGCCTGGACCAGCAGCCCGTCCTCGCGCAGCTCGCCGAGCAGCCGCGCCGAGGTGGCCGGGTCGAGCCAGCGCAGCGTCTGCTCGGCCTCGGCCAACGACCAGCTGGACCGGGGCAGCACCGCGAGGGTCCGCAGCACGGCGACCTTGAGCCGCTGGTAGGGCTGGCCGAGCAGGCCGGCGAACGGCCCGGGAGACGGCGCCGAGCGGCTGGCCTCCTCCGGCCAGGGTTCTGCCACCATACCGGGACGGTACATTACCCTGAGCGGGACCGACCTACGTATCTGTACCGAGCGGTTCGGCCCGCAATGCGTAGCTCCCCTGGACTAGGCACCGGCCGCCTGGTCGCGCTCCGTCAGCACCCGGCGGAGCACCTTGCCGGACAGGGCCTTGGGGATCTCGTCGACGAACTCCACCCGGCGGACCTTCTTGTGCGGCGCGACCCGCTCGGCCACCCAGGCCATGACCTCCTCGGCGTCCAGCGGGCCCTTGGCGACCACGAACGCCTTGGGCACCTCGCCGGCCTCCTCGTCGGGGCTGCGCACCACCGCGGCGTCGGTGATGAGCGGGTGGGCGAGCAGCACCGCCTCGAGTTCGGCCGGGGCGACCTGCATCCCCTTGTACTTGATCAGCTCCTTGACCCGGTCGACCACGTACAGGTAGCCGTCCTCGTCGGCGTGGCCGAGGTCGCCGGTGTGCAGCCAGCCGTCCGGGTCCAGCATCGCCGCGGTCGCCTCCGGGTCGTTCAGGTAGCCGCGCATCACCTGCGGGCCGCGCACCCACAGCTCGCCGGTCTGGCCGCGCTCCAGGTCCTCGCCGCTGGCCGGGTCGACGAACTTGGCCTCGGTGTTGGGCAGCAGCACCCCGACCGAGCCGGGCCGCAGGCCGAGCGGCGCGCCGAGGTTGGCCGACACCACCGGGCTGGTCTCGGTGAGGCCGTAGCCCTGCGTGACGGTGGCGCCGACCCGCTCGGCGCAGGCCTGCTCCAGGGCGGTGTCGAGCGGGGCCGCGCCGGAGTTGACCAGCTCCAGCGCTGACAGGTCGTACTTCTCGACCAGTGGGTGCTTGGCCAGGGCCAGCACGATCGGCGGCACCAGGAAGGCGCGGTTGACGCGGTGGTCCTGCAGGATGCGCAGGAATTCCTCCAGGTCGAAGCGCGGCATGCTGACCAGGGTGGCGCCCTGCCACAGCGCCGACGCCATCAGCACCACCAGCCCGTAGATGTGGAAGAACGGCAGCACCGCGATCAGCCGGTCCTCGGCCCCGGTCGCCAGCGTCAGCTCGCACTGGACGAGGTTGGCGACCAGGTTGCGGTGGGTGAGCATGACGCCCTTGGGCAGCCCGGTGGTGCCGCTGGAGTAGGGGAGCGCCACCATGTCGCTGGCCGGGTCGATGGCCACGTCCGGTGGCTGGTCGCCGGCCGCCAGCAGGCTGGCGAACGGGGTCGCGCCCTCGGCCTGGCCGAGCACGAACAGCTCCTCGACGCCGGCCCGCCCGGCCGCCTCGGCGGCCCGGTCGAGGAACTGCGGCACGGTCAGCAGGAAGCGGGCGCCCGCGTCGCTGAGCTGGTTGGCCAGCTCGCCGACCGTGTAGAGCGGGTTGACGGTGGTGGTGGCGCCGCCGGCCGCCGACACCCCGTAGAACGCCAGCGCGTACTCGGGCACGTTGGGCATGTAGATGGCGAACACCTCGCCCTTGCCGAAGCCGCGCGCGGCCAGCCCGGCCGCCACCCTCGGCACCCCGGCGGCGAGCTGGCCGTAGGTGACGGTCCGGCCGCTGGGCCCGTCCACCAGGGCCGGGTGCTCGGCCCGCTCGGCAGCGCCCGCGAGCACCAGCGCGTGCAGTGGCAGGTCCG
>DASQWY010000152.1:0-12309 GCA_035640005.1 Actinomycetes bacterium | reverse complement strand
CAGGCAGTGGCCGTCGTGCTCGCCGACGAGCAGGACCGGCGCCGCCCGGGTCCCGCCCCGGGCGGCTGGCCCGGCCCGGACGCTGACCGGCTGCAGGCGTTCCTCCAGTCGATCGAGTAGCACCCACGCTCGGCGCCACCCGGCAACATGCCCCGTCTCACATCGATTCAAGGGGAGGAAGCGCCATGAGGTCGAACCTCCGTGCCCGAGTCCTGTATCGGCTGGCGGCCACGCTCGCGGCGATCGTGCCGCTGCTGGTGGTGACCGCTGCTCCGGCGTCGGCTCAGTCACCATCCAACGACGACATCAGCAACGCCAAGGTGATCGCCACCCTGCCGTTGCGAGACACCCTCGACATCTCCCAGGCCACCTGGGACTTCTCCACGGACTTCTCGTCCTGCTCCGGCAGCGACCACAGCGTCTGGTACTCGTTCACGCCGGCCAACAGCGAGCAAGTCGCGTTCGACCCCAGCGCCAGCAACGGACTGATCGCCATCGACGTCTTTACCGGCTCACCCGGGGCGCTGAGCTTCGTCGGCTGCGGCCAAGGCGGCTTCTCCGGCATCTACGACAGTGGCTTCATCCTCAACGCAACCGGCGGCACCGCCTACTGGATCATGGCGTCGACCGTGTGCTGCGTGCCGGCTCCCAACCTCGACCTGTCGGTCTACCTGGCCGTGGCACCGCAAGCCACGATTAACGTGACCGGCGGCACCGTCGACCTGGGGGGCAACGCCACCATCACCGGAACCCTCGATTGTGTGGGAACCGCCCCCAACGGAGCGGCCGTGACCGGGAGCGTCCGCCAGAGTGTGGGCCGGCTGTCGAGTGTGTCCGCCGATTTTGCCACCACCGCCCCCTGTGCCAGAGCGCAGCGGTGGACGGCCCTCGCGCAGCCCAGCGCCGGAAGGTTCGTCGGTGGCCCTGCCACGGTCAACGCCACTGCCACCGTCTGCAACATCGTGGGGTGCGCGAGGCCCAGCACCACAGCCGTGATCACGCTCCGCAGATAACGGGCACCTCGTGAAATATTGCGGCTAGTTATGCGCCAACGAATTTGACGCAGTGTCGCTGCCAAAAGCAATTGACTTACTATATGCGAAGTCAAGCAGCGGCACCCTGGACCTCGGGCCGAGCGTGTGGGCCGTACTGGCCAGATGGCGACGGCTGCCAGAGATTTGCCAGAGAGCATCCTACGGGTCGCCAAGCGCAGCCTCGCGTCACCCCACGCCACTGGGGTTGCTGAGCAGCGCGAACCTGGTGGGAGAGGAGGCGACGCAAGGGTGGCTGAACGGGTGGCGCGCAATGGCATGCAAGAAGTCAGGCAGTCCGGTCGATTCATCGCCCGTCGATGGGCCTCCTTCGTCGGCCCACTCCGGGCGAAATTACGGAGGGCGGACGATTCAGCCGGCCCTGTGGGCCGGGCGCGCATCCGCGCGCAATCTGAGAAACCAATTTTCGGCTACGCCGCCATCACCAGATTCATTCAACGCATCCGGTCACTTGCGGCTGCTGTGGATCGCCACACCGAGCTCACCAGCCGGCACGGCCAGGACCCGGTCTGAGCCCGCTCGGCCGCCGCCAACGGCCACGCCGGTGCGATCCGGTCGCTCAATATGGGACCCTCTGGCAGGAGCGCGCCAGCCACCCGAAGCGGTGCCGACGCCAGGCACCTGTGTCGAGTCGGAGGTTGAGTATGAAGGCCGTCACCATCACCGAGGCGCCATTGGTGGTCGAGGAGCTGGTCGATGTCGTCCACGGCGCCCACGTAGAGCTCGGGTCGGAGGCGCTCGCCCGGATCCGCGCGAGCCGGGCGGTGGTGGACCGCGCTCTGGGGAGCGGCGACGCCATCTACGGTCTGACCACTGGCATTGGCCACCTCAAGGACACGCGGCTGCCCGACGAGGAGCTACGGCGCGCCCAACGGTTCCTGGTCATGACCCACGCCGGCGGGATCGGGTCGGCCCTGCCGACCGAGCTGGTCCGTGCGGCGCTGATGGTCCGGCTCAACGGGATCGCCCGGGGTGGCTCGGGGGCGAGCCCAGCGGTGGCGGAGACACTGGCGGCGATGCTGAACGCCGGCGTCCACCCAGTGGTGGCCGAGACCGGGTCGGTGGGGGCCGGCGACCTCGCGCAGATGGCCACCATCGCCTTGGTGGCCATCGGCATGGGCAGCGCCGAGCACGCGGGCGAGATCCTGCCCGGCGCCGAGGCGCTTCGGCGCGCCGGCATCGGCCCGCTGGAGCTGCAGGCCAAGGACGGGCTCGCCCTCGTGTCCGCCAACGGCATCTCGATCGGGCACGGCGCCCTGGTGGTCGCCCGCGCCGCCAGGGCCGTCGACGCCGCCGACCTGACCGCCGCATTGTCGCTGGAGGCGACCAGCGGCAATCCTTCGGTCGCGTTGCCAGTGGTCGGCCAGGCCAAGCCCTTCGCCGGTCAGATCGAGGCCTGCCGGCGGATACTGGCCGCGCTGGAGGGGAGCCACCTGCTCCAGGCGGACGCTCCCACATCGATCCAGGACCCGCTGTCGTTCAGGGTGGTGCCGCAGGTCCACGGGGCGTTGCGCGAGCTGCTGGCGTTCGCACGCCGCGCCGTGGAGACCGAACTGAATTCCCAGAGCGACAACCCGCTGGTGTCGGTGGATGACCAGGCGATGGTCCACAACGGCAACTTCCACCCAATCATGCTTGCCTTGGCCTTCGATGGCCTCCGCGGGGCCATCGCCCACGCCGGCCAGCTCAGCGAGCGCCGCATGAGCCACCTGTGGGACGCCTTCTTCGGCAACGTCGCCGATCTCGGCGCCGAACCACCGGGCGGGACGAACCCGAGCTTCACCGGGCTGCACCTGCGCTATCCGGCCGCGGCGGTGTTCGCCGAGTTGAAGCAGCTGGCCGCGCCCGCGACCCTCGACGTGCCGACGCTGGAGACCGGCGGCCTTGAGGACCACGGCACCAGTGCCCCGTTGAGCGTGCGCAAGGCCGACGCCGCCCTCGGGCTGCTGCAGGACCTGCTGGCCGTCGAGTTGCTCATGGCCCGGGACGTCCTGTCCACCATGCCGGCCACGCCCGCCTTGGGAGCGGGCACCGGCTCGGCGCTGCGGGTGGTGGAGGAGGCCATCGCCGCGAGCGACCCGACCGGGCCGCCGGCTGAGGTCCATCGGGCGCTCCGAGCCAGGCTGGCGGTCGCCGTCGCATCCTGACGCGGCGGCGGCGGACCGGTGGGCGACCGCCTCGGTGACGTTGCTCGCCTTGCCATCCGATTTCTATCGGATGCGCCTTGATCATCCCGATGATCATCCAGACGATCCTTCTGGATCCTTCTGGATCCGTCGGGAGCCGTCTGGACCGACGGGGCATCCAACGTGAGCAGGCCAGATCCTTCTGGTGCCGTCCAGGTCGACGCCGAGCATCGGTCTCATGATCGCTAGGTCGCCGGCATCAGGCTCCGGTGCGGCACAGCGGCGACCGCAAGCGCTTGCCAGAGATTTTCCAGAAGCGCTCCCCCGGGTCGCCAAGCGCAGCCTTACGTCGCCTGGTCCGCTGAGGTCGCTGAGCTGGGGAATCCTGGTGGGAGGGCGGGTGACGCAAGGGAGGCTTGAACCTGCCGCTCCCCTTCACACGGCAGCGGCCACAGGGCCATACAAGCCAGAACTTCCTTACATCTCCACCATCGACGCGCGACCGTCCATTCGTCCACACTTGGCGAATCGGGGACAGATGGGATTTGCGCATGGTCATGTACCGAGGCAGGGGCCGTCGTTATGGCTACGGTCGGCCGGGTCGACGGGTACGAGGCTATTACCGGGCGCGGTCGCGAAGGCCTGGTCCGATTCCTGGCTGCGTGCTGCCGCTGGCGCTCTTCATCGCGGTCGGCGTCCGTCTGGCGCGGCGCCTGCGAGGCGCGTGAGGATCGGTCCGGTCCCTTGCACCGCGGGGCTCAGTATCGGTCTGTCAGTCTGGATCGCTGGCTGTATCGGGAGAGTCTACCGCGACGCCTCGGAGGCTGTAGCTGGGTCGCGATCTGGACTGTGGCCGCATCGAGCGAACACAGGCGCGGTCGTATGTGTGGCAGCCCGCAGCAACGGTGCACAGTCTGTGGGGTGGCAAGGCAGAACCATCCGCGCGTGCGTAGGTTGATTCGCGCGACCCACCAGGCAACCCACGAAGGAGCCGATGAACGACGTGACCGACCGCGCGAGCTCGTACACCACCCACACCATCACCCCACACCTGGTCGTCCGCGGCGCGGCGCAGGCCGCCGACTGGTACCAGGAGGCCTTCGGCGCCCGGGTCGGAGACAAGATCCCGGTGCCCGGCGGCAAGTTCATCCAGATCGAGGTGCGCTTGGGCGACTCCACAGTGATGCTGGCCGATGAGTTCCCCGACATGGGGGTGCTGTCGCCGCTGACGGTGGGCGGGACCTACGGCGCGCTCCACATCGCCACCGAGGACGCCGACGCCTTGTGGGACCGCGCGGTCGCAGCCGGCGCCACGGTGCACCAGCCGCTGCAGGACATGTTCTGGGGTGACCGCCACGGGCAGGTCACCGACCCGTTCGGGCACCGCTGGGGGATCTCCCAGCGCCTCCGCGACGTGCCGCCCGAGGAGGTCACCCGGGCCGCCGCAGCGATGTTCGGCGGCGAGGCGGGCTGACGACGCCTGTCAGCAGGTTGTCAGCAGCGATCCCGCATGTTGCCTGGCTTCGCACCACGGCGCTTCGGCCTGCAAGGTTCTGAGCACGGATGATGCGGTGCCGGGCAGGGTGGGGAAGAGGGTTGCGAAGCGGCCCGGGATGGCATGGCATGCAAGAGGTCAGAGGTTCAAATCCCCTCGGCTCCACCAGGCACAACCTCCTCCCCGGCCACCGCTCTCAGCGCCGCTTGCCAGGGCATGCGGGTGATCCGTCACGCGCCATCCGGTGCGGCGTTGTGAGCCTTGACAAGCCAGAAGCCGGCAAGGAAGGTCCTCGTGCTGAGCTGTCCGGTTCAAGCCGTACAGGTGGTTCTCCAGCGGCGAACCGGAAGCAGTGGGGGCTTCGACCAAGACGTGTCGCACCACCCGTGGGCCGTTCAGCCTGGCCGCTACCTCGCCGTCGGCGCTCCGTCATCCCCCGACGCCTGGTCGCCTCCGGCTCGGGCCTTCTCGCGCATCGCTGCCTCGTAGGCATCGAGCCACCGCTTGAGCTGGCGCCGTTTGGCCTCCGGCCAGATCTGGACGAAGAACACCACGACGACACTGGTCCACAGCGCCCAGCCGAGCGCGTAGAGCAGGTCGGCCACCAGCATCAGCGGCTCCGTCGTCGCCGAGGTCTTGAGCAGGAACCCGCCGACATGAGTGACCAGGCCAACCACGAAGCCGATCCCGAGGATCCAGTACAAGGGCCGCTGCCCGGAAGCCTGCCCCCGCAACTCGGGCAGGTGCTCCTCCATCCAGGCCAACGCGTAAGGATTGTCGACGTCGATGCCCAGCGCTCGGGCCTCGTCGGTGAACGGGTGTGGAGCGCCCTTCGCTCCCGATCCTTCGGCCATGGTCGACCTCCTGCCAGCCAAATCGGGTCCCGGCTTCACTGCGCCCTCGTCCTGCGTGCTGTCCACATCAGACCGATGGCTCCAGGACGACCACACTAGATGCCATGGCGATGCTGGGCACCTGCCTCGGTGAGGCAGCCGCCTAGGCTGGGCCGGCCGGCGGGTAGAGGGCCCGGCGCAGCCAGGTGGTGACCATGTCCATCAGGTCGGGGATGCGCGGGCCGCGCTCGGCCCCGCCGGCGGCGGGCAGGCGCAGGCCGTGGTCGGCGCCGGGCAGGACCTCGAGGCGGAAGCTGCCGTTGCCGGCCCGCCCCAGGGCGGCCGCGAACGCCTCGGCGCTGGCCGCCACCGGCACGTACAGGTCGCGCTCGCCCCAGACGGCCAGCACCGGGCAGGTGACCCGCTCCAGGACCGGGACCGGGTCGTAGTCGTAGATGCGGGCCATGAACCCCAGGTGCTCGACCACGCCGTCGTCGCCCAGCACCGGGTACCAGGGCGCGTCCCCGTGGCGCAGCTGCTCGGCCAGGACCTCCTCCAGGTCGTCGCCGCGGCGGAACCGCTCGGCCCGGCGGTGGAAGAAGGCCAGGGCCTCGGCGACCTGGTCGCCGGGCACGCCGGCGTCCCGCAGCATGTGCTCGACCCGGTAGGCCTCCTGAGCGCAGGGGCTGACCCCGGGCCCGGACAGGCTGATCACGGCCGCGACCGTGTCGCTCATGGAGGCGGCCAGCGGGCCCACCCAGCCGCCCTGGCTGGCTCCGAGCAGGGCGATCCGGTCCGGGTCGACCCCGTCCTGGGCGGCCAGGCAGGCCACCGCGGCCAGGGCCTCGGCGGCCCGGTCCTGGAGGCTCTGGGCGCGCCAGTCGCCGCCGGAGTCGCCGCAGCCCGGCTTGTCCCACGACAGGCTGGCGAAGCTCGCCCGGGCCAGGTCCTCGCCCTGCTCGGCGAAGCTGTCGCGCTCGCTCGGGCCCGACCCGTCCACGAACGCCACCGCCGGGAACGGCCCCTCGCCGGCAGGCCGGCGGAGGACGCCGGTGAGGCGGGTGCCCTGGCTCTCGAACGTCACATCCATGCCTGCTAAATTAAACCGTACGTACGGTTTTGTAAAGGAGAGGGAATGCCGAGGGTCAGCCAGGACTACCTCGAGGCCCAGCGGGCCCAGCTCCTCGACGGGGCTCGGCGCTGCTTCGCCGCCCACGGCTACGAGGAGGCGACCGTGGTCCGGCTGGAGGAGGCCACCGGCCGTTCGCGGGGGGCCATCTTCCACCACTTCCCGACCAAGCTGGACCTGTTCCTGGCCGTGCTGGAGCGGGACGCCGAGCGCGAGGCCGCCCGCTGGGCGGCCGGGTCGTTCGCCGACGTGCTCGCCGGCCTGGCCGCCGAGGACTCGGACTGGGCCACGGTGGTGGTGGAGCAGAGCCGGCGGCGCCGCACCGACCCGGGCTTCCGTCAGCGCTGGCGCCGCCGCACCAACCTGGTCCGCGCCGCCCTCCTGGCCCTGGTCCGCCGCGAACGGGCCGCCGGCCGGGTCGCCCCCGACCTCCCGGACGAGGTCGCCGCCCGCTTCGTCAGCGTGGTCGGCGACGGCCTCCTCCTCCAGCGGGCCATCCTCGGCGAGGTCCCCCACGCCGCCGAGGTCGTCGCGCTGGCCGCGGCCGTCCTGCGGGCGGGATCGGGGTAGGCCAGACAGGTCTCACCGCGGCGCTCCGAGCTATTGACTGAAAGTATACTCTCAGTGTAGTCTTTGCCTCATGAGCGTTCCCCTTACCCTCCTCGGCCTGCTGGAGCGCGAGTCCAGCTACGGATACGACCTCAAGCGGGACTACGACGCCCACTTCGGATGGGGCCGGTCCCTCCCATTCGGCCAGGTCTATGCCACCCTCGCCCGGTTGGCACGGGACGGCAAGGTGTCCGCTGCCACCGTCGAGCCCGGGGCGGGACCCGACCGGAAGCGCTACTCGATCACCGAGCTGGGGACCAGGGAGGTGCACGAGTGGCTGAGGACGCCCATCGAGCCCGAGCCCCATCTGCAGACGCTGCTGTTCACCAAGGTGGTCCTCTCGCTGATCCTGGGCCGGTCGGCCCGGACCTACCTCGACACCCAGCGCGCCGCCCACGTGGAGCGGATGCGGCAGCTGACCGAGCTGCGGCGCACGGCGGGCTCCGTCGAAGCCCTGCTGGCCGACCACGGGCTCTTCCACCTGGAGGCCGACCTGCGCTGGATCGACCTGACCGAGGCGCGGCTCGCCTCCATCGCCAAGGCCATCGAGAATCGTGAGGAGGTGCAGCCGTGAGCATCTCGACCCTCGGCCGCGAGGGGTCCGCCGGTCCAGTGGTGGAGGGCCGCTCCCTGGTCAAGTCCTTCGGAAGGACGCCCGCCCTGAACGGTGCCAGCGTGGCGGTGGCACCCGGCGAGATCCTCGCCGTCATGGGCCCGAGCGGCTCGGGCAAGTCCACGCTGCTGCACTGCCTGGCGGGGATCTTCACCCCCGACGCCGGCGAGGTCTCCTTCGACGGGCGGCGCATCGACCGCCTCGGAGAGACCACACGCAGCGAGATGCGCCGGAGGGACTTCGGCTTCGTGTTCCAGTTCGGCCAGCTCGTGCCCGAGCTCACCGTCGAGGACAACATCGCCCTTCCCCTGCTGCTCGGCCAGATGGCCCGCCGGGACGCCTATGCAGCCGCGCGCTCCTGGCTGCCCCGCCTGGGCCTGGACGACCTCGGGCCGCGCCGCGCCGGCGAGGTGTCGGGCGGCGAGGCGCAGCGGGTCGCGCTGGCCCGCGCCCTGGTCCACCATCCGAAGGTCCTGTTCGCCGATGAGCCCACCGGCTCGCTCGACTCGCTCACCGGTGAGCACGTCATGGAGCTGCTGGTGAGCCTCGCCCGGGCGGAGGGGACCACCGTGGTCCTGGTCACCCACGAGGCCCGGGTGGCCGCCTATGCCGACCGTATGGTGCTGGTCCGCGACGGCCAGGTCACCGTCGTCGAACTGCCTGCCGCCCCGTCCAACCCGGCCGACGGGTCCGCTGCCCGGCCGCATCCCCCCTCGGTGGCCCGCTGATGTACCGGCTGGGATTGCGGCTGGTCGCCAGGAGCGGTCGTGAAGCCTTCCTGCGCCTGGTCGTCACATCGCTGGCTGTCGGGGTGGGAGTGGCGATACTGCTCGCCGTTCTCGCCGAGTTCCACGCCTTCCAGGCCACCAGCAACCGGCCGTCGTGGGAGTCCACCCGGGGGACGCCGGTGTCGACGACGACGGCCCCTCCGGGCGCCGAGCTCTGGAACTACTCGGAGAACGTCTACAAGGGTCGCTTCATCGAGCAGCTCAATGTGGCCGCGCTGGGCCCGGGAGCGCCGCGCATCCCCGGTCTTCCCCGCATCCCGGGGGCGGGGCAGTTCTACGTTTCGCCGGCGCTGTCCCGACTGCTGAAGACCGTCCCCGCCGACGAGCTGGGTGACCGCTTCCCCGGACAGCAGGCTGGCCTGCTGGGCGACGCGGCGCTCTCGGGCCCCGACGAACTGGCGATCGTGGTGGGGTACTCGCCGTCGCAGCTCGCTGCCCTCCCCGGAACGGTCGAGGTGAGCCGGATTGCGACCGCCCCGCAGCTGATGGGGACCACGAACCTCTACCGCCTGGCGTTCGGCGTCGCCGCGGTGGTCATCCTGTTCCCCCTGATGATCCTCATCAACACCGCGACCCGGCTGGCGGCCACGCGGCGCGAGGAACGCCTGGCCGCCCTGCGGCTGGTCGGTGCGACCCCCCGCCAGGTCAACGTGGTCGCATCGGTGGATGCCGTCGTCAGCGCCTCGGCCGGCGTCGTGATCGGGGTGCTCGCGTTCCTGGCGATCCGCCCGCTCCTGGAGTCGATCTCGTTCTCGGGCGTCCAGTTCTTCGGCTACACGGTGACCCCGACGCTGTGGGGATACATCGCCATGGTCGTGACGGTGCCGCTGCTCGCCGCCGTGAGCTCGCTGGTGTCCCTGCGTCGGGTGTGGATCACTCCCCTGGGTGTCAGCCGCCGGACGACGCCCCGTCCGCCGGGTTGGTGGCGGGTACTGCCCATCCTCGTCGGGATACCGCTGTTCATCGCCCCACTGGTCTCCAACCCCGGCAATCCCGACGGCACCCCGGCCTTCATCGGGCTCTTCCTCATCATGGCGGGGCTGGTGCTGGGTGGGTCGTGGCTGACCATGGAGATCTCGCGCATCCTGGCCCGGATGGCGCGAGGCCCCGCGGCCTTGCTGGCTGCCCGCAGGCTCTCCGACAACCCCAAAGGCGCGTTCCGGACCTCGGCCGGACTGGTCCTCGCCGTGTTCGCCGGAAGCCTCGTCGCCTGCGTCGTTCCCGCCTTCAACGCCGCCCAGTCAACCGGGGCGGCCGCCCAGCTCTCGAACGTGTTGAAGGTCCCGTTGGGCCACGGGCCGGGCTCGGCCGGGCTCGACCCGAAGACGGGCGCCCAGCTCGTGTCCTATCTCGACTCGCAAACAGGGGTGACCGTCGTCCCCATCTACGCCAACCCGGCTTTCGGCCCTTCCGACTCGGTCGTCAGCTGCTCCGCCATCCGGGCGCTGCCCGCACTGGGCTCCTGTGCTCCAGGGGTCGCGGCGGTTCAGGCGGGCGTCGGTGAACTGGTCACCACCGACAACCCCATCTTCTTCAACAACTACCTGCCTGCCGTCACCCACTCGAGCACCCCGGCCACCGAGCGCCTGTCGGGCCTCGACGTGAGCGCCCTGCTGGTGAAGACCAACAACCCCGACACCCTGGAGCGGGTGCGGACCTACCTGGCCGACTTCGAGGCGGCTTCGACCGAGACGTCCCCGAGCCACTTCAAAGGCGGGGGTGGCCTGAGCGAGTGGCAGATGGGGACCATCGAAGCGGAGACCTTCGGTGAGGTAGCGCAGATCCGCACCAACGACGACAAGAACATCCAGAGGGTTGTGATGGCCATCGTGGCGCTGACCCTCATCGTGGCCGGGTGCAGCCTGGCGGTGAGCGTGGCGGGCAGCCTGCTGGACCGCAAGCGGCCCTTCACCCTGCTGCGGCTCTCGGGAACACCGCTGAAGACCCTGACCCGGGTCGTCCTCCTGGAGTCGATCGTGCCCCTGGTGGGCGCCACCGTCGTGGCGGCCGGAGTGGCAATCGCCATCGCGGAGCCTCCCCTGCGGGCGCTCTTCGCGGCCAACCTCGGCAGGCATCAGAACTTCGCCTCGGCGGCCCACCCCGACCTCGGCTACTACATGACCATGCTGGCCGGGTTGGCCCTGTCGGCACTGGTCGTGTTGGCGGCGATGCCCTTGCTGAACCGCATCACCCGGCCGGAGAACGCGAGGTTCGAGTAGCCACCGCGTGCCGAGGACCCCGGTCAGGTGCCGACGTAGGCCGCGAGGTGCTCGCCGGTGAGGGTGGAGCGGGCGGCGACGAGGTCGGCGGGTGTGCCCTCGAAGACGATCCGGCCGCCGTCGTGGCCGGCGCCGGGGCCGAGGTCGATGATCCAGTCGGCGTGCGCCATGACCGCCTGGTGGTGCTCGATGACGATGACCGACTTGCCGGAGTCGACGAGCCGGTCGAGCAGGCCGAGCAACTGCTCGACGTCGGCGAGGTGCAGACCGGTGGTCGGCTCGTCGAGGACGTAGACGTCACCCTTCTCGGCCATTTGGGCGGCCAGCTTGAGCCGCTGCCGCTCGCCGCCGGACAGCGTGGTGAGCGGCTGGCCGAGGGTGAGGTAGCCGAGCCCGACATCGGCGAGCCGGTCGAGGATCTTGTGGGCGGCCGGCGTGCGTGCCTCGCCGTCCTCGAAGAACTCCTCGGCCTCGGTCACCGACATCGCGAGCACCTCGGCGATGTTCCGGCCGCCCAGCGTGTACTCCAGCACCGACGCCTGGAACCGCTTCCCCTCGCACTCCTCGCAGGTGGACTCGACGGTGGCCATGACGCCCAGGTCGGTGTAGATGACGCCGGCGCCGTTGCAGGTCGGGCAGGCGCCCTCCGAGTTGGCACTGAACAGCGCCGGCTTCACACCGTTGGCCTTCGCGAACGCCTTGCGGATCGGGTCGAGCAGTCCGGTGTACGTCGCCGGGTTGCTCCGCCGCGAGCCGCGGATCGCACCCTGGTCGATGACCACCACGCCGTCGCGGTCGGCGACCGAGCCGTGGATCAGCGAGCTCTTGCCCGAGCCGGCGACGCCCGTGAGCACGCAGAGCATCCCGAGCGGGACGTCGACGTCCACGTCCTGCAGATTGTGGGTGGACGCGCCGCGGACCTCCAGCGCGCCGGACGACGAGCGCACGGACTCCTTGAGGGCCGCCCGGTCGTCGAGGTGGCGGCCGGTCGTGGTGTCACTCCCCCGCAGCCCCTCCACGGTGCCCTCGAAGCAGACGGTGCCGCCGCCCGTGCCGGCGCCCGGGCCCAGATCGACGACGTGGTCGGCGATCGCAATCGTCTCGGGCTTGTGCTCCACGACGAGCACGGTGTTGCCCTTGTCCCGCAGCTGCAGCAGCAGGTTGTTCATCCGCTCGATGTCGTGCGGGTGCAGGCCGATCGTGGGTTCGTCGAAGACGTAGGTGACGTCGGTGAGCGACGACCCGAGGTGGCGGATCATCTTGGTGCGCTGCGCCTCGCCGCCTGAGAGGGTGCCGGCGGGACGGTCGAGGCTGAGGTAGCCGAGCCCGATCTCGACGAACGAATCGAGGGTGTGCCCGAGCGCCGTCAGCAGCGGCGCGACGGACGGCTCGGCCAGCCCCCGCACCCACTCGGCGAGGTCGCTGATCTGCATCGCGCACGCGTC
>DASQWY010000151.1:0-4041 GCA_035640005.1 Actinomycetes bacterium | reverse complement strand
CCGCCAGTCCCTGGTAGTGGACCGCCTTGGTGGTCGCGTCGGTCCGGCTCCAGTGGTAGGCGAGCAACGGGTAGAGCCGGGGCAGCTCCGCTTCATGGTGCTGCTCGTACCACTCGGCGATGGCGCGGTGCAGCCCTTGGCGCTGGGCGCGGACCATCAGCTCGTAGGCCACGTCGCGGGTGATCACGTGCTTGAACATCCACGCCAGGTCCGGCTCGGGTGCCTGGAGCAGGACCAGGCTGCGTCGCTGCAGGCCCTCCAGCTGGCCGGGCAGGCTTGGGCGGTCGGTGGCGATCGGGTAGACGTCGTGCAGCAGGCGGTAGGCGAAGCTGCGCCCGATGACGCTGGCCACCTTGAGGGTCAGCTGCTGTGGCGGCGCCAACCGGTCGATGCGGGCCAGGACGACCCCCTGGACGGTGTCGGGCAGCGACAGCTCTTGCAGGTCGGCGCCTGGCGCGATCCGGCAGGTCCCGTTGGCGACCGTGATGGCGCCGGTGTCGCGCAGGGTGGAGGCGAGCTCCTCGCTGAAGAACGGGTTGCCACCCGCATGCTCGCCGATGAGCTTCAGCACCGGCTGCGGCACCGAGGTGGCCCCCAGCCGCTGCCGGACGAGCGCGGCGACGTCGTCGGCCGGCAGGGGATCCAGCTCCAGCTGCTGGGCAGCGGGCGCCTGGCGGAGGCGCTGCAGTTCGTCGGGGGCGGGTTCGGCGAGCGGGCGCAGGGCGAGCACCAGCAGCGCGTTTGGAATCTGCTGGCAGACCAGCCAGGCGAGCGCCCACGAGGACGAGTCGCACGAGTGGGCGTCCTCCAGCACGACCAACAGCGGCTGCCGCTCGCCGGCCGCCCGGAGCGTGCCGACCAGCAGGGTGCGGGTGTTGTCGGCGCGTACCTGCCCTTGCAGTTGTCCGGTGAGCTCGTCCGGGGGCAGGTCCAGGGGCAGCACGTCGCCGAGCAGCGGCGCCAGGCGCTCCAGGTCCGGCCGGCCACGCAGCCAGTCCAGCACGCGGGCGCCCTGGACCTGGGGCTCGCTGGCGTCGGTGAGGCCGAACAGCGACTCGAACACCGGGCGCCAGGCATGGTAGGGCGTGACGGTGCTGATCGCGTCGGCCGCGCCGACCAGCGTCGTGACCGGCTGGCCGGCGGCCTGCCTGACCAGCTCGTCGAGCAGCCGGGACTTGCCGATCCCCGCCTCGCCCTCGATGAGCAGCACCCCACCGTGGCCGCCCCGCAACGCCGCCAGGCGCTCCGCGAGCAGGTCCCGCTCGCGGGTCCGGCCGACCATCGATCGGCTGTGTGCCGTGGCTGGGCTGAGGCCAGCGGGGCGGAAGGCGGCGACCGGCTCGGCCACGCCCTTGACCGGCCGCGGCGGCAAGGCTTCGAAGGCCAGCTTGGCCTGCGCCGCCTGCCGGGTCGCGCCGTCGCAGACGACGTCGTCCGGGGCCGTCTGCATGAGCCGGGCGGCAAGGTTCACCACCGCGCCGATCATGGTGTACTCGCGGCGCAGGCTGCTGCCGACCGAGCCGCAGAACGCACGCCCGGTGGCGATGCCGATGGCGTGGCGCACGCCGCGCCGGTCCAGTCGGGCCCGGATGCCGAGCGCGGCGCGGACCGCGCGGACCGGGTCGTCCTCGTGGGCGACGGGCGGCAGGCCGAAGGCAGCCACCATCGTCGTGCCCTTGTCGTCCACGCCGAGCTTGTTGAGCGAGCCCTCGTACTCGTACAGGCGCTCCTGCACCTCGCGGACCAGGTCGTTGGCCTGCCGCAGCCTGCCCGGGGTGATGTCGTCCAACTCCGGCAGGCGCAGGAACAGCACGCTCAGGTGGCGCAACTCCGACAGCCAGGCGCTCTGGCCCGCGTCCAGTCGGGCCAGGATGGCGCCCGGCACGTAGCCACGCAGCGCCGCCCCGGTCGCCTGCACGGCAGGGGTACTTACCGGCGACGTTACCGAAGCGGGCGGCTGGACCGTGGTCACGCGCAGGGCGGGTGCCCTCCCGGGACCAGCCGGCACCGGCTGGCCGGCGCACGCACCGCCCATCTGGTCGGCCGCCTCCGGTGACAGCACCACCTCGCCCGGGCGGGCCAGCTGCTCGGCACCGCACGTCTGGCTGACCGCCGGCCCGCCGACCACGAACTCCCAGCGGCCACGGACACCACCAAGGTGCGCGGCGGACACCTGCCCCGCGCCGATCCCGACCCGTACCGACAGGTGCGTCCCTGCCGCCAGCTCGCTGGCGTGCAGGACCCGCTGCATGGCCAGCCCGCAGCTGGCGGCCCGAGCCGTCACCACGGGCAGACCCTCGTCGGCGGCCCAGAGCGCCAGCAGCGCGTCACCGGCGAACTTCACGACCTCGCCGCCGTGGTCGACGACCAGCTGGACCAGTTGCCCGAAGCAACCGTTCAGCAGTTCGGTGAGCTCCTCGACGCCACCCGGACCGGTCCGCGCCAGCCGCTTGGTCAGGGCCGTGAAGCCGGAGATGTCCGCGAACAACACCGCGGCGACCAGTCGCTCGCCTTCAGGCTCGCGCAGCGGCTGGTCACGGCCCACCAGCCGCCGGGCGGCAAGCCCGGAAACGTAGCTCGAGAGCGCAGGCGCCCCGCGGTCATCTGGCATCCGCATGGTGACCCAACTAGGCTTCGGGGGGGATGCGCACCGCCGGGACGATGCGCGCGTGTGGAAACGCCGCCCGCTCGTTTGCCTCCCGCACCGCCGCGCTGGACGGCCCGGCAAACAGGCAGAAGCAGCACTGGTCCTCTGGCGCGAAGGTTGAGCCGAGGTAGCGGACAGCGACGCCCTCGGCCTGCATCTGCGCCGCCACCGCCTTCACCCTGCCGATGGCGAGGTGCAGCTCCTGCTCGCTGACCCCGGGCAGGTAGCGCTCCACCATGTAGGTGCCCATCGGCTCTCCTTGGCGGCGTCCGTGCGCTTGAGCCTGGGTGCACGTGGTTGCGGGAACAACCGGGAGAAGTTCGGGATTTGCCCTTCGCCGCCGCACCCACCGGCCGTCCTCGTCGTGCGAGGCCTGGGAGGCCTGGGCCGGGCGAGGACGGTACTGGTGTCTTCGGCGCAAAGGGAAGAAGATTGCCTTTGCGCCGCGTCAACCAGTGGGTGGGGGCATGGATGCTGCGCAGGAGCTGATCGGCCGGCAGGAGGAACTCTCCCTGCTCGACGGGTTCCTCGCGAACCTGGGGGCTGGCCCGCGCGCCCTGCTGCTGGAGGGTGAGGCGGGGATCGGCAAGACGGCGCTTTGGCAGGCTGGCATGACCCACGCACGCGCGCGCGGGCAGCGGGCGCTTGCCTGCCGGCCGGCCGGGTCGGAGGTCAAGCTGTCCTTCGCCGCGCTCGGCGACCTGCTCGCGGGCGCGCTGCAGGAGGCGCTGCCCGCCCTTCCCGTGCCGCAGCGGCGGGCGCTGGAGGCGGCGCTGCTGCTGGCCGAGCCCGAGGGGGAGCCGCCCGACCAGCGTGCCATTGGGCTCGGCTTGCTGAACGTGCTCCGCGCCCTCGCCTCGGCCGGCCCCGTGCTGGTCTCGATCGACGATGCCCAGTGGCTCGACCAGCCGACGGCGACCGTGCTTGCCTTCGCGCTGCGTCGTCTCGCCGCCGAGCCCGTCGGCGTGCTGGCGACCGTCCGCCTCGGCGGTGGTGAGCCACCCGCGGTTGCGTTTGGGCCTTGGCTGCCAGCGGAGCGGCTCCGCCTCGGCCCGCTCAACCTGGCCGCTATCCACGAGCTGCTCCGATTGCGCCTGGGGATGCAACCTTCGCGCCCGACGCTGGTCCGCCTGCACCAGGCCGCGGGCGGCAACCCCTTCTACGCGCTCGAACTTGGGCGGGCGCTGTTGGAGCACGGGCGCGAACCCGCGCCAGGCGAACCCCTGCCGGTGCCCGCCGGCCTGCGGGCGCTGGTGCGCGCCAGGCTCGCCCGCCTGCCGGTGCCGGCCCGCGAGTCGCTGGTGGCCGTCGCCGCGCTGTCCCGGCCGACGGTCGCGGTCGCTGCGGCCGCGGCAGGCAGGGGCGAGCGCGGATCGGCCGATCTTGAGCGGGCC
>DASQWY010000150.1:0-16658 GCA_035640005.1 Actinomycetes bacterium | reverse complement strand
GAGCGCAAGGCCGAGATGGACGCCCGCGCCGACGCGTTCGTGGCCCTGCCCGGCGGCTTCGGCACCCTGGAGGAGCTGGTCGAGATGGTCAGCCTGCGGCAGCTCCGCCTCCACGACCGGCCGGTCGTGCTGCTGAACGTCGACGGGTGGTACGACCCGTTCCTGGCGATGGCCCGGGCGATGGTCGCCCAGGGCTTCGCCTCGGCCGGCGAGGGCAGGCTGTTCAGCGTCGCCATCCGGCCGGCCGAGGCCCTCGACCTGGCCGAGGCGGGGCCAGTCGCCGACCGGCGGATCCCCAGCGTCGAACGCTGAGGGGCTTGCCTTCCTGCCCGGCAGCCTGGTAGAACCGGGCACGTGCAGTCACCTTTCCCCAGATCTCCACACAGGGACCCGATGCTGCCCGAGGAGCGCCGGCTCCGCATCGTCGAGCAGGTCGGGACCCGGCCGCTGATCCGCGCCGACGAGCTAGCCGCCCAGTTCGGCGTCTCCGTCGAGACGGTCCGCCGCGACCTGGACGCGCTGCAGCGCGAGGGGCTGGTCCGGCGCGTCTACGGCGGGGTCACCGGGGTGGTGCCGCGCACCTTCGAGCCGACCTTCGAGCAGCGCGGCAGCCTGCACGCCGACCGCAAGGCCGCCATGGCCCGGCTGGCCGCCTCCATGGTCGGGCCGGCCGACACGCTGATCCTGGACGTGGGCACCTCCGTCGCCGAGCTGGCCCGCCGCCTGCCGCCCGACTACCAGGGCATGGTGCTGACCTGCTCGCTGCTGGTCGCCGCGCTGGTGCAGCGCGACGGCGTGGAGGTGCGGGTCTCCGGCGGCCGCGTCCGCGCCGGCGACCTGGCCTGCTCCGGCTCGCACGCAGAGGCGTTCTTCGCCGAGTACTTCGCGGACAAGGCCTTCCTCGGCTCCGGCGGCGTGCACACCCTGGCGGGGCTCACCGACTACTACCCGGAGGAGGTCCGCACCCGCCAGGTGATGCTCGACCACGCGGCCGAGCTGTGGGTGCTGGCCGACTCCTCCAAGCTCGGCCAGGTCGCCGTCCGCAAGGTCTGCGACCTGGCGCGCGTCACCGGCGTGATCACCGACGACCAGGTCGCGCCCGAGGTGGCCGAGATCCTCCAGGCCGAGGGCGTGAGGCTGCTGCTCGCCCCCACCGCCGGAGCCTCCGCGTGAACCTGCTCGCCATCGACCAGGGCACCTCGGCCACCAAGGCGCTGGTCGTCTCGCCCGAGGGCGGCGTGCTGGCCGAGGCCGAGGTCCCCGTCCACCCGGCGGCCACGCCGGGCGGCGGGGTGGAGCAGGACCCGGAGGAGCTGTACCGGTCGATGCTGGAGGCGGGCGGGCGCTGGCCGGGGCCGGCCGGACGGTCGGCGCCATCGGCCTGGCCAACCAGGGCGAGACGGTGCTGGCGTGGGACCGGGCCGCTGGTGCACCGGAGCCTGCCGGTCGGGCGCCAGGGCGGTGGTGGTCGGCGCCGAGCACGTCAGCTTCTCGGCGCTGCTCACCCTCGCCCGCGCCGGCGCGTCGGTGGCGGCCCTGGTCACCGAGGAGCCGCGCCACCAGACGCTCGCGGCCTTCCGCGCCGCCGCCGCGCTGCGCTGGCGCGGCACGCCGCTGCTGACCAGTACCAGGGTGAGCGCGATCCTCGGCCGGGAGCGGGTCGAGGCGGCGGAGCTGACCGACCTGGCGGTCCGGCGGCTGGCGTGCGACACGGTGGTGTTCACCGGCGACTGGATCCCCGAGCACGAGCTGGCCCGCCGCGGCCACCTGGCGATCGACCCGGGCAGCCGGGGGCCGCTGGTCGACCAGCGGCTGCGCACCTCGGCGGCGGACGTGTTCGCCGCCGGCAACCTGCTGCACGGCGCCGAGACCGCCGATGTCGCCGCGCTGGAGGGCCGCCACGCGGCCGCCGCCATCCGCGACCACCTGGCGGGGGCGCCGTGGCCGGCGCCGCCGCTGGCGCTGGCCTGCGCCGCGCCGCTCCGCTTCGTCGCCCCCGGCGGCATCGTCCCCGGCGCCGGCCCGCCGCCCCGCAGCCGCTTCGTGCTGCGCAGCGCCGGGCTACGCGACCGCGCCCGCCTGGAGGTCCGCCAGGGCGGCCGCGTGCTGGCGGTCCACCGCGCCGGCCGCCTGGTCCCCGGCCGCTCCATCCCCCTGCCCGCCCGCTGGCTCCCCCTGGTCACCCCCGACGGCGGCGACCTGCAGGTCCGGGTCGTGTGAGCCTTCGCGGTAGCCTCCGCACCACCGGCGAGGCACGGAGGTGCGGCATGGCCGACGGGGACAACGTCATCCTGGGGTACAACAACAACAAGGCGGTCGACGCGACGGTGGTGGACGCCGGCAACTGGTACACGACCATCGCGGCGCACAACTTTCTGGGCGCCGGGGTGGTCGGCTGGTCCGACAACTCGCTCGGGGTGATGGGCGACGGCAGGCCAGGCGTGGTCGGCCGCTCGGCGGTCGGCGGTGCCGATGGCGTGGTCGGCCAGACCAACGCCGGGATCGGGGTGCTCGGGCGGGCCGTGCCCGGGTTCGGGGAGGCCAAGGCGACCGGAGCCGGCGTGGTGGGGGTCTCGACCCAGGGCAACGGCGTGGCCGGGCAGTCGCAGCAGGGGGCCGGGGTAGCCGGCTCCTCGACCTCGGGCGCGGGCGCTTCCGGGGCGTCCGGCTCCGGGCCGGGCGTGCTGGGCTCGTCGGCCTCGGCGGCCGGCGTGCATGGCACGTCCACCGCCAGCCATGGCGTCGTCGCCGAGGCCGACGGCGGCAACGGCGTGCTCGCCCGGTCGGTCTCGGGCGCTGGCGCGTGGGCCAGCTCGGAGGCCCTGGTCGGCGTGGTGGGCGCCTCCAAGGGCTTCTACGGCGTGGTGGGCATGTGCGACCCGGGCGTCGGCGTGCGGGGCGACTCGCTCAGCGGCTTCGGGGTGGCCGGCCACTCGGTCGGCGGTGGCGGCGTCTACGGGCATTCACAGCGGGCCGATGGCGTGACCGGCTACTCCTCCGGGGGCGCCGGCGTGGTCGGGGCCTCCGATGCCGGTCCCGGGGTGCACGCCTATGCCGGCCCCGGCCCCGGGGTCCTGGCCTCGTCGGACACGAGCGTCGGGGTGGCCGCCCGCTCCGGCGACGGCGTGGGCGTGCGCGGCGAATCGGTGCGCGGGCCGGCCGGCGTGCACGGCGTCTCCGACGACCTGATCGGCGTGCTCGGCTGGACCGAGCGGGGCACCGGCGTCTGGGGCCGCGCCGTCGACGGCGCCGGGGTGGCCGGACGCTCGCAGTCGGGCGACGGCGTCTACGGGGAGTCGCGCACCGGGGTGGCTGGCCATTTCAGCGGCGAGGTGGTGGTCAGCGGTGGCCTGACCGTCACCGGGCCGAAGTCGGCCGCGGTGCCGCACCCGGACGGGTCGCTGCGGCGGCTGTACTGCCTGGAAGGCCCGCAGAGCTGGTTCGAGGACGTGGGCGAGGCGGAGGTGGTCGACGGTCGCGCCGTGGTGCCGCTGGATCCCGACTTCGCCGCGCTCGTCGACGCCGGCACCTACCAGGTCTTCCTGACCAGCTACGATCCGGTCCACTGCTACGTCGCCAACCGCTCGCCCGAGGGCTTCGAGGTCGGCGTGGTCGGGCAGACCGCGGCGGCCCGGGCCCGCTTCGGCTGGCGGCTGGTGGCGCGGCGCCGGGACGTCGAGGCGCCGCGGCTGGCGCCTGTGGCGCTCCCGCCGCCGCCGGCGGCCCCGCCCGACCTCCCATCGCAGCCGCCGCCCGCCGCCCGCCGGTTCGACCCGCAACCGCCGGGCCCGCTGCCGGCCGCCCCCGAGGTGCCGCCGGCACCGCGGCCGCCGGCCACCCCTCCGGTCGACGTGGCCATCGACCTCCAGGTCCCGGCGCGCGGCGAGGACCAGTCCGACGGCTGAGGCGGGTTTGACGGCCCCGACGCGAGTGCTCATGGTCGAGTCGTCCGGTCCGGTCCGGAGCGCAGGAGGTGCGCCATGGCGGATGGGAACCACACGACCGACGACCAGCCCCGGCACCTGCGGGAGGAGGTCGCCCGGCTGCGGGCGGAGAACGCCCGCCTGCTGGCCGACCTGGAACGGTTGGCGGCGGGCGAGACTCGGGTTGGGCCGGGCCCGGCCGCGGCCGACCCGCTGCTGGCCGAGCCGTCCCCCGACGGCCCCCGTGGCGCCGAGGGTGGGCCGGCCGCGGAGGCCCCGGAGGTCGCGGCGCTCATGGGCCAGCCGATCATCGCCGGCGCCATGAACTCGGCCTCCGCCACCACCCAGCTGGACTGCACTGGGCTCGGCTACGCCTTGTACGTCGGCTCGAGCAGCAGCGGCGTCGGCGGCGTGGGAGTCACCGGCGCCGGCCTGTACGGCTTCAGCTACGGCCAGAACGGCGTCCTCGGCGTCGGCTGGTCCACCGGCCTCAACGGCGTCCAGGGCCTGGCCGCCAGCCCGGGCGCTAGCGGCGTATACGGCCAGAACAACAGCGGCGGCTACGGGGTGGCCGGCCGCAGCCCCAACATCGGGGTGTTCGGCGAATCGACCGGCACCGGCGTGTACGGCAGCAGCGGCGACGGGGACGGTCTCTCCGGCCAGAGCACCAACGGCAACGCGGTGTGGGCGCAGAGCGTCAACGGCGACGCCGTCCACGCGGTCTGCCACAACCAGAGCGGCGTCAACAGCGCCAGCACCAACGGCTACGGCGTCCGCGGCCTGAGCGCCAACTCCCACGGCGTGCTGGCGACCACCGGCAGCTCGACCGCGGCCGGCCTGCTCGCCGAGAACGACTCCGGGGCGAGCGAAGGGGTGGCGGTGATCGCCCTCGGCCAGGCCGGCATCGGCCTGTACGCCTCGGGCCAGCAAGCGGCCGTGCAGCTCGGACGGAGCTCGCTCGCCGGGGCGCCGGCGATGGGCTTCCACAATGCGGGCGAGCTGGTTCTGGACGCCAACGCCGACCTGTACCTGTGCAAGGCCTCCGGGAGCCCGGGGACCTGGAAATTGCTCGGCTGAGGGCGCGGCTCAGCTGAGCGGGAACGGCGGCTGGGCCCACCAGGGGGTGCCGTCCAGCTCGACGGCGGTCACCCACTTGACCCACCAGAAGCCGCGGCGGCCGGGGGCGACCAGGCGGACCGGGAAGCCGTGGCCGCGGCTGAGCGGGCGGCCCTGCAGGCGGGTCGCCAGCAGCAGCTGGCCGGCGTCGGCCAGCGGCAGGCGGCGGCGGTAGCCGGTGGCGGAGACGACCGCCACGCTGCCGGCGGCGCCGGCGGGCAGCAGCCGGTCCAGCCGCACCCCCTCCCACTCGGCGCGCGCGTACCAGCCACCGGTGCAGTCCAGGGTCGCCTCCACCCGGTCGGCGAAGCCGGCCAGCTCGGCGTAGGTCCACCAGCGGGTGTCGCCGCCGGCCCGAACCCGCAGGCGCCAGCCGGCGGGGTCGACCGCCGGCGGCCGGTCGTCCAGCCAGGAGGTGACCGGGATCCCCTCGGGGTCGGCCGCCGCCAACGGTTGCGAGCCGGTGAAGCGGCGGCGGGCGCCCGGCAGGCCCGCGAGCGCGCTGGCGCCCTCGGTGGCGGCCAGCAGCAGCGCGGCGGCGCCCGCGACCGCGCCGTAGCGCAGCAGCGCCCGCCGTCCCAGGTCGGTCCGGCGGGGCCGCCCGGCCCGCCGGGCGATCGCGTGCCAGGCCAGCAGCGGCACGGCCAACAGGCCGGCGCCCACGTGCAGCTGCATGGCCGTGACCGGGCCGAGGCGCGGCAGCGCCCCGGTCGAGTGGGCCAGGCCCGCCAGCACGCAGACGGCCACCAGCGCCGCGAAGGCGACCGACAGCCAGCGGCCCGCCCGCGGCCGCCGCAGGCCGCGCCGCACCACCGGCGCCTTCCAGGGGACCAGGGCGAGCAGCGCCAGCCCGGCCACGCCGTGGGCGACCAGCACCGGCCGCCCCCACCAGGTCCCGGCGGCGAACCCCAGCCCGCCGGTCGCCAGCGCCGCCAGCAACGCGACCAGCAGCAGCAGGTTCGTGCGCCGCGGCCCCATGCCGCCACTGTACGACCGCCGTCGTCCACAGGGTCACCGCCGGCCCCTTGCCGGGCGCGGTCGAGCCGCGCCCGGCCGACCTCGTCGAGGCGGCCGACCGGCGCCCGGTCCAGGGGCGGCCCGCGGGACGGTCACCAGGTTGTCGCAGGCGATCACGCCCGGCTCGGGCAGGCCGTCCTCGGTCCCGATCTCGACGTCGACCTCGACCTCGACCTCGGAGCGGATGCCCCTGATCGTGCGGGTTTCGGTATCCGCTATTGAGGTCGACTTCAGGCTGAGGGTTAGGGCTAGGGTTAGGGTTAGGGTTAGGGTCGCCTTCGGAGACGGCCAGTAGAGCCGGCCGTCAGATTCGCCGGGCGGGCCGGTCGCCAGGTTCGGCGCCCCGGGCGCCCGGGGCCTCGCCCGTCTCGACCGTGTCGTCCTCGCCGAACTCGGCCGCCAGGCGGCGGTCGGGCACGATGGCGTGGTAGCGGCCCAGCTCGTGCAGGCCGACCGACTCGGCCACCCTGGCCGAGGCATGGTTGTCGGGCGCGTGGTTGTAGAGGACCACCCGTCCCTCCGCCAGCACCGCCCGGGCCGCGGCGGCCACCACCGCCCTGGCCAGGCCGCGCCCTCGGGCCTGCTCGGCGGTGCCGACCGAGATCTCCCTGAGCCGGTCGTCGTAGCGCTTCAGCACCGCCGAGGAGAGCACCTCGCCGTGGTCGCCGAGCACCACCCACGCCTCGCCGGTGAAGTGGCCGAGGACCCAGTCGGGCAGGCGCGGGTCGGTGGTGTCGATCACGGTGACCTCCACCGCCGGCGGCGGGATGGCCACCCCAGTCCGGGCGACCCCGGAGAACAGGTGCCCCGGGATGGCGGCGGCCATCCGCCGCAGGGCGGGCTCCAGGCTGGCCGGCCCGTCCAGCAGCTCGCGGAGCTGGGCGGCGTGCCCCGGGGTGACCGCCACCACCGCGCCGCCGAGGCGGCTGAAGGCGCGGACCGGCAGGCCAGGGTGGGCGACCTCGGTCACCGCCACCCGGCCGGGCGCCAGCTTCTCCATCGGCAGCCGGTAGCGGTCGGCGAGCACGGCGAGCACGGCCGTCTCGTTGGCCACGGGCGCGAGCATGCTCCCAGCGTAACCGCTCGCGCCTCAAGCCACGACCCCTGTGGACGCCCGGAACCGGCGGTCCGGCCCAGCCGCTATCCTGCCCCCGATGCTGCAGGCGAGCTGAGGAGGGCCGGGGCCGTGCGGGTCGGGGTGCTTGGCGCGACGGGACGGATGGGGCAGGCGACCTGCCGGGCGGTGCTGGACGCCGCCGACCTGGAGCTGGGCGCCGTGGCGGCCCGCGCGACCGGGGTCGGCCGCCCCCTGGCCGAGCTGGTCGCCGGGGCGCCGACCGGCCTGGCCGTCGGCGCCGGCACCGACGACCTGGCCGGCGCGGGGGTGGACGTGGTGGTCGACTTCTCGCGGGCGGAGGCGACCCTGGCCGCCGCCCGCGAGCTGCTGCCCGCCGGCGTCCACCTGGTCTCGGGCACCACCGGGCTGGCCGCCGAGGCCCTGGACGAGCTGGGCGCCCTGGCCGGCAAGGCCGAGCACGGCAACGCGGTGTGGGCGCCGAACTTCGCCCTCGGCGCCGTGCTGGCAATGCACTTCGCCGGCATCGCGGCGCGCTGGTACCCGGCCGCCGAGGTGATCGAGCTGCACCACGCGGCCAAGGCCGACGCGCCCTCTGGCACCGCGCTGCGCACCGCCAGGGCGGTGGCCGCCGCCCGCGCGGCCGACCAGGCCGCCGAGGAGCCGCCACGCCCGGCGCGCGAGTCGGTGGCCGGGGTCCGCGGCGGCGAGGTCGAGGGCGTGCGGGTCCACTCGGTGCGGCTGCCCGGCCTGGTCGCCCACCAGGAGGTGATCTTCGGCGGCCAGGGCGAGCTGCTCACCGTCCGCCATGACTCGCTCGACCGCTCCTCGTTCATGCCGGGGGTGCTGCTCGCCGTCCGCGAGGTGGCCGGCCGGCCCGGCCTCACCGTCGGCCTCGAACCCCTCCTGGGGCTGGCATGAACGGCCTGGCCGGCTACTGGGTGGAGCCGTTCGACGAGGCCGAGCGGGCCCGCCTGGCCCCCTACTTCACCAACCTCGACCGCCCGGTGTTCGCCCTCCGCAACCTGCCGGAGGTGGTCAAGGGCGCGCTGTTCGCCCGCTACTCCCGCAGCGACAAGACCCTGCGCCGGCTGTTCCTGGACGAGTTCGCCGACCAGGTCGAGTCGGGGGAGCCGGGGGTGTCCGGGGGGGCGCTTCCTGCCCCCCCGGTGAATGGGGCGACCGCCGTGGGCCAGACGCGAGCCGAGGCGCTCTACAGGCGGGTACTGGACGGCTACGGCGACGACTCGATCGCCCAGCTGGCCGGCGCGCACGTGGCCTGCGAGCAGGCGTCCAACCTGCTGACCAAGGCGCTGGAGTGGGGCCGGCTGGCCGCCTACCTGGAGCAGTCGACCCGCTACGTGTCCTACGGCGACCGTCCGGGCGGCCGCTGGCGCTACCACGTCGACCCGGAGGTCGACGCCAGCGACCTCGGGCGGGAGTACCGGCGGGTCATGGACGGCCTGTTCGCCACCTACGTGGAGCTGCTGGCGGCGCTCACCGAGCACCTGGCGCGGGTGGTGCCGGCGGAGCCGGGGGTCAGCGAGCCGGCGTGGCGCCGGGCGGTCCGCGCCCGCGCCCTCGACGGCCTGCGCGGCCTGCTGCCGGCCGCCACCACCTCCAACCTCGGCATCTTCGCCAGCGGCCAGGCCTACGAGGCGCTGCTGCTGCGCCTGCGGGCCAACCCCCTGCCGGAGGCCCGCGCCTACGCCGACATGCTGCTCGCCGAGCTCCGCCAGGTGATCCCCGCCTTCCTGACCAGGGTCGACCGCGACGACCGCGGCGTCGCCTGGTCCCGCTACCTGGCGGGCACCGAGCGCGCGACCGCCGCCGCGGTGGAGGCGATCCTCGGCGGCGTGGACGGCGGCGGCCCGGCGCCGCCGTCGGTCACCCTCACCGAGTTCGACCCCGCCGGCGAGGACAAGGTCCTGACCGCCATCGCCTACCCGCACCTGGCGGCGGGCGAGGCCGAGGTGGCCGCGGCCGTCGGCCGCCTCGGCGCCGCCGAGCGGGCCAGGCTGCTGGCCGCCTACGTGGGGGAGCGGGGCAACCGGCGGCACCGGCCGGGGCGCGCGTTCGAGCGGGCCGTCTACACCTTCGACGTGGTCGCCGACTACGGCGCCTTCCGCGACCTGCAGCGGCACCGGCTGTGCACGATCGTGTGGCAGCCGCTCACCCCCGACCTCGGCTGGGAGCTGCCCGGCGACGTGGCCGCGGCGGGGCTGGCCGAGCCGTTCGCCTCCGCGATGGCCGCCTCCGCCGGGCTGTACCGCGAGCTGGCGCCGCGCTTCCCGGCGCAGGCCCCCTACGCGGTCGCCCTCGCCCACCGGGTCCGCTTCGCCATGACCCTGAACGCCCGCGAACTGATGCACCTGGCCGAGCTGCGCTCCGACCCCCAGGGTCACCCGGCCTACCGGACGGTCGCCCGGCAGATGCACCGGCTGGTCGCCGAGCGGGCCGGCCACCGCGGCCTGGCCGAGGCCATGCGCTTCGTCGTCCACGACGAGGTCGGCCTCGGCCGCCTGGCGGCCGAGCGCCGCCTGGATGCCCGCCGCGCCGCCGCCGGGCCGGGCTGACCGGCCGCCCGCGCCGCCGCGGGACCGTCTGCGGCCGCGCCGGGGTGTGCGCCGGTCGCGTGTTTGTCAGGCTATGGTCCGCGCCGTAGCATCCCGACCCGTCATGGAGCGCGATCCACGGCCAGACCAGCCGCGCGGTGGCAGCGCCGTCGGCTTGGTCTTCGTCGGCGTGGTGCTCTGCACCCTGTTCACCGCCGCCGCGCTGGGCGTGCTGGCCGCCCACCGCCAGGCGCCGGCGGCCCCGCCGCTGGCCGCCGCCGACCGGGCCGGGGAGCTGGCCCGCGCCGCCCCCGCCGAGCTGGCCGCCCGCGACCGCGCCTACGCCGGCCTGGAGGAGCTGGTGCGCCGGCGCGAGGCGGCCCTGCGCGACCGCGACCCGAGCATCCTGGAGGCGGTCTGGACGCCCGGCTCGCCGTGGCTCAGCCGCGACCTGGCCGAGGTCGGGCGGCTGCGGGCCAGCGGCCGCCGCTGGGCCGACCTGCGCCTCACCGTGGAGATCATCGGGGCGGCGCGGCCCGACGACGGCCGCTGGACGGTGCTGGCGCGCCTCGGCCGCGACCAAGCCAGGCTGGTCGAGGCCGGCAGCGGCGCGGTGATCCGCACCGTGCCGGCCGCCACCGCCAGCTACCGCTGCCAGCTGGTCGAGTCGGGCGGCCGCTGGCGCCTGGTCGCCTTCCAGCCGTCGTAGCGCGGCGCGGCCGCGCCGTCAGAGCCGGTACAGGCCGGTGGCGTTGCCGGCCAGCACGCCGCCGGCCAGCTCGCGGGCGGCCGGCTCGTCCAGGCCGCCGGCCTCGACCTGCTCGCCGAGCACGCGGTCCAGCGCCCGCCGCCAGACGGTCGCGCCCCACCAGTGCATCTCCGGGAAGCTGTGGCCGTCGGAGGCGGCCAGCAGCTTGCCGGCGGGGCACAGGCCGAGCGCCTGCCTGACCAGGTCGGCGGCGACCGGCTCGGCCAGCGGCAGCGCCAGCGACAGGTCCATGAACACCTGCGGGTAGGTGCCGGCCAGGTAGGCGGCCTGGCCGACGAACGGGTAGCAGTGCAGCAGCACCACCGGGCACTCGGTGCGCGGGTCGCGGAGCAGCGGCCGCAGCAGGGCGGGGTCGGCCAGGGGCAGGTCGACGTCCTCGTCGCCGAAGCCGGTGTGGAACTGCAGCGGCACCTGGCGTTCGGCGGCCAGCTCGGCGGCGCGCCGCACCAGGAACGGCTCCAGCACCGGGTCGTCGAAGCGGGCGGCCTGGGCGGCCCGGTCCAGGCCGGCGAACGCCTGGCGCCGCTGCAGCGGGGTCGAGCCGGCTAGCCGCAGCCCGCCCCGGTAGGCGGCGATCGACTTGACCGCCACCGCGCCCCGGTCGAGCGCGCCGGCGAGCCGCTCCTCGACCGCGGCGGCGAACCGGTCCAGCGAGCGGGCCGCCGGCCCGCCCTCGCCGAGGACCGCCTCGGCGACCGCCTCCAGCCGGACCACCTCGCGCACCGGCCGCCCGGCCGCCTGCCGCAGCTCGGCGAGGCCGAGGACGTCCTCGCCGAAGCCGGTGTCGACCAGCAGCGCGGCCGTGCCGGCGTGGTCGAGCAGGCGGCGCAGCCAGCCCGCCGGGTCGGCTCCGGCAAGCCGGTCGCGCCGGTCGGCCAGCAGGCGCTCGAGGTCCTCCGGCGACCCGGCCGTGCCGGCGTCCAGCAGGCCGGCCAGGGCGGTCAGGAAGTGCCGGTAGCCGAGCAGGCCGGGCACGTCGGTGGCCAGGCTGGCCGGCCTGCCCGCCTCGGTGAAGCAGCGCCGCCACGCCGGCCAGGGCCCGCCGCCGACCCGGTGCCAGCCCGCGCGCAGGCTGTGGCAGTGGTGGTCGACGAGCGGGCCGCCCGCCAGCAAACGTCAGCCGCCCGATCCGGCGGCCGGCAGGGCGTCGCCGCGGCGCGCGGTCGCCTCGGTGCGCCGGCCGACCAGGTACAGCAGCGCGCCGACCACCATCGACGCCAGCGCGATGCCGCCGACCCACCAGAACCAGGTGCCGTAGGAGATCGCCGCCCCGAACAGCGACACCGAGCCGGCGTCGTTGGTGATCAGGGTCGGCGCCCAGGAGCCGCTCAGGGTGGCGATGATGCCGACCAGGGCGGCGACCGCGCCGACCACCGAGCTGAGCCAGAACACCCCGGGGTGCGCCAGCCGGGTCGCCTGGAAGGCGCTCGCGTAGCGGCGCAGGATGATCAGCACGTCGATGAACAGCACCACCATCGACACGCACCAGATCACCGTGACCGCGGCCTGCAGCACGTCGTAGATGCGGGTCTGCACGTCGACCGCGGCCCCGCCGGAGGACGCGCTCGGCAGCAGCACGAACGCCACCAGCGTGAACAGGCCGGCGATCACCGTCTGCACCCACACCGCCACGTCGGGCACCTTGCCGGCGTTGACGTGGCTCATCGCCCGCGGCAGCCGCCGGTCCAGGCCGGAGACGAAGATCAGCCGGGCGAAGCTGTAGTTGTAGACCACGGTGATGAACAGGAAGAAGCCGGCCAGGATGAGCGCGACCAGGTCGCCCCAGAAGCCGCCGAGGCCGATCTTGGCCACCTCGGCGACCGCGGTGATCGACGCCGAGCGGCCGTTCTCCGCCGGCACGGTGACCATCACCCCCCAGGTGGCGACCAGGTAGGCGACCATCACCGCCAGCGACCCCCAGAACAGGTAGCGGGTGATCGAGCGGGCGTTCCTGATCTCCACGCCCATGTTGAGCGGGACCTCGACGCCGAGCAGGGCGAGGACGACCAGGCCGAAGAAGGTCCAGTTGCTGAAGTTGATGCCGGTCTTGGCGGACGGCTTCCAGCTGCCGAAGTCGACCGGGTTGGTGGCGGCCGCGTGCCCGCCGGCCAGGTAGACGATGCCGCCGAGCAGCATCAGCGCGATCGCCAGGCCGTAGAGCACGAACACCACGTTGACGATGTTCTGGGTGACGCGGAAGCGGAGCACCGCCAGCACCGCCGACAGCACGATGAAGCCGACGATCAGCAGGCCCTGCACCTGGATGCTCCAGGAGCCGACGCTGTCGGGGAACACGAAGCCCAGGAAGGTGATCGAGACCACGCCGGTGGCGACCATCACCAGCACCCCGGGCCACCAGGCGCAGAAGCCCGCGAAGAAGCCCCAGAAGGGACCGAACGCCTTGTGGGTCCACAGGTAGATCGATCCCTCGCCCGGGAACATCAGGCCGAGCTGGCCGGTGACGATCGCGCCCGGGATGAGGAAGGCCAGGAACCCGAGGATCCACCAGCCGAAGGCGGTCGGCCCGGCCGACTGGATCACGGCGGCGTTGGTGATGAACAGCACGATGGCGACGAAGATCGCCACCATGTCGAAGGAGTTGAGCACCCGCGGCAGGATGCCGCCGGCGACCCGCTCGGACAGCAGCTGGTCCGGAGCGGCCGGCTCGAACTCGGCCATGACGTCCCCTTTCCGCCCCCCCGGCGCGTACCGCTAGAACTTGGTGAAGTGGTGGAAGGACTCGAAGCCGGCGTCGCGGGCGCCGAAGCTGGCGACCTCGGAGCGTTTGACGGCAAGGTAGGCGGTCCGCCGCAGCGGCCCGAGCGCCTCCATCAGCAGCTCGTCGGCCTCCAGGGCGTCCAGGGCCTCGCCGAGGGAGCCGGGCAGGCGGGCGATGCCGCGCCGGCGGCGGGTCGAGGCCGACAGGTCGGCCGGGTCGGTGTCGACCGGCCGGCCGGGGTCGAGCTTGTTGCGGACGCCGTCCAGGCCGGCGTGGATGTAGGCGCCCAGCGCCAGGTAGGGGTTGCCGGTGGCGTCCGACGGCTTCAGCTCCAGGTTGGCCGAGGCCTCCTCCAGGCCCCACATGCGGGAGGGGACGCGCACGGCGGCCTCGCGGTTGTCCATGCCCCAGCAGGTGAACGCGCTGCTCCAGGCGTGCGGGGCGAGCCGCCGGTAGCTGTTGACGCTGCCGCAGGTGATGGCGACCAGCGCCGGCAGGTGGGCCAGCAGCCCGCCGATCCAGTGGTAGGCCAGCTGCGACAGGCCGCGCGGGTCGCCGGCGTCGTGCAGCAGGTTGCGCTCGCCCGGCTGGCCGTCCTGGCCCGCCTCCCACAACGAGGCGTGCAGGTGGGCGCCGTTGCCCGCCTGGTTGAGGATCGGCTTGGGCGCCAGGCTGGCCCACAGCCCCTGGCGCCAGGCCACCCCCCGAGCCGTCTCCCGGTACCAGACCATGTTGTCGGCCGCCCGCAGGGCGGGCGCGTGGCGCACCGACAGCTCCTGCTGGCCCGCCCCGAGCTCCGGGTAGTACTGCTCGACCACCAGGCCCTGGGCCTGCAGGGCGCGGGCCAGCTCCACGGCGTAGTCGTGGGCGGCGCCGAAGCCGGTGGTGGAGAAGCACAGGCTGCCGTCGACCGGGACCAGCCGGTCGGGGTCGTCCGGCCCGTCCCCGGGCTGCCGGCGGCCCAGGGTGAACTCCGGCTCGAACGCGGCCAGCAGCGCGAAGCCCTCGGCGGCCAGCTCGGCGACCGCCTGCTTCAGGAACGCGCGCGGGCACGCCTCCCACGGCTGGCGGTCCAGCCGCACCATGTCGGCCGTCATGGCCGCGGCGCCCGGGGCGTAGGGCAGCGGCACGAACGAGTCCGGGTCGGGGACCAGGCGGACCTCGCCGACCGGGCCGAGCCCGGCGACCGGGGCCAGCTCGTCCAGCATGCTCATCGCCTGCATGCCCAGCACCAGGCCGATGCCGGTCCGCAGCCGCTCGGCCAGCCGCGCCCGCGAGGTCGCCTTGCCGCGGACGACCCCGCCGTGGTCGACGTACAGGAACCGGACCAGCTCGACGCCGCCCTGCTCGCACGCCTCCAGCACCCTGGCCGCCGGGTCGGCGGCGCGGTCCTTCTTCTTCGCCATCGTCTCCCCTTCACGACGGGCCGGCGGCGCCGCCCGACCCAGCCACGGCAGGCCCGTCAGAGAAACTCGAACAGCTCGTCGATCTCGAACTGGTCCACGCGGTCCGCCCAGTCGCCGGCGTCGTAGTCGCGGGCCCGATCGGTCGCCTTGGCGACCTCGTGGCGCTTGACCGCCAGGAAGGTCGCCACCAGCTCCTCGCCCAGCAGCTCGCGCAGCCGGGCGTCCTTCTCCAGCTCGTCCAGGGCGGCCTCCAGCCGCACCGGGAGGCGGACCGGCCCCTCGATCCCGTAGGCCACGCCGTCCAGCGCGGCCGGCGGCTCGATGTGGTTGCGGATCCCGTCCAGGCCGGCCGCGACCGCCGCCGCCCCGACCAGGTAGGGGTTGGAGGCGCCGCACGGCACCCGGTTCTCGACGTGCAGCCGCTCGCCGGCCAGCCCCTTGACCCGCACCGCCACCGAGCGGTTCTCCAGGCCCCAGGTCGCGTTGACCGGCGCGAAGCTCCAGTCCTTGAAGCGCTTGCCGCAGTTGACGGTCGGGGCGAAGAAGGCGGTCAGCGCGGGCAGGTGGGCCAGCTGCCCGCCGACCCACCAGCGCCCGACGGCGGACAGCCGCCCGGGAGTGGTGTCGTCCTCGGCGAAGACGTTGCGGCCGGTCTCCCGGTCGATCAGGCTCTCGTGCAGGTGGCAGCCGCAGGCGCTCTGGTCGTGGTAGGGCTTGGTCATGAACGAGGCCAGCAGGCCGTGGCGGCGGGCGATCTCCTTGACGCCGTTCTTGAAGGTGAACGCCTGGTCGGCGGCGGCGATGCCGACCGCCGGCGCGAAGTTGATCTCCATCTGGCCTGGGCCGTACTCGGCGTTGGCGGTGATGATGTCGACCCCGACGGCCGGCATGCAGCGCAGCACGTCGGCCACGAACGCCTCGTCGAAGCTGTTGCGCAGGGTGGCGAAGATCTGGATGCCCGGGAACGGGGGCTGCCGGTCGGCCGCGCCGAGCAGGTACAGCTCGTACTCGTAGCCGGCCTTGTGCAGGTAGCCCTCGTCGGCCAGCGCGTCCAGCAGCCGCTGCATGACCAGCCGGGGCGCCGCCGGGACCGGCCCACCGTCCAGGAAGTGGGGGGTGCACAGCAGCCGGGCGGTGGCGTCGGCCCACGGCAGCGGCGCGTAGGTGTCCGGGTCGGGGAACAGCCTGGAATCGGGGAAGCCGCGCGCCTCCAGGTAGGGGGTGCCGAGCGCGACGCCGGCCTGCGCGTCGAAGCCGAGCTGCCCGAGCAGGAAGTTGAGGCCGTCGCGGGCGAAGGCGGCGACGTGGCGGGCGGGGATCGTCTTGGAGCGGGAGATGCCGTGCAGGTCGGTCTGCTCGAAGCGGACGAACTCGATGCCGTCGGCGGCGATGCTCGCCAGGACCTCGTCGAGCTCCATCCGGCTGCCCTCCAGCGTCCGGTCCGATGCGGCAGACCAACCAATAGCACGCGGGCAACCGTCCGTCCAAGTCCCGCCGTTGCGGTCAGCGCGCCTGCCTGAGCACCACCACGCCGCCGGCCGGGACGGGCGTGTCGCGCCCTTGCGAGCCGCCGCCGAGCAGGTCGGCGCCGCCGGCGGGGACGGTCGCGTCGGCGTCGCCGTGGTTGATGAGGAACACGTAGCTGCCGTCCTACTACCCGTTCTGGCACGGCCCGCTGGAGGCGCTCAGGCAGAACCTCGACGACCTGGCGACCCGCTACGGCAAGGACATCGTGGTGGCGGAGGCCGCCTACCCGTGGACGCTGGCCGACGCGACCAGGAGCCGAACTTCGTCACCAGCGGCGCCAGCTCCCCGACGGCGGCCTACCCGGCGACGGTGGCGGGCCAGGCGGCCTACTTGGAGGCGCTGCGCTCGGTGCTGCTGCAGGTGCCCGCCGACCGTCCAGCCTGCCGCCGCCCTACTTCGGCAGCACGGCTGGCAGCACGTCCCGCACCGACAGGATCCCGAGCAGCTGGCCGCCCTCGTAGACGACCAGGTGGCGGATGCGGTGGCGGGCCATCTCGCGGGCCGCCTCGATCAGGTCCCAGTCCGGGCCGACGGTGACCACGTCGCCGGTC
>DASQWY010000149.1:0-5120 GCA_035640005.1 Actinomycetes bacterium | reverse complement strand
GCTGGCGGAGCCAGAGAATCGCGAGAAGCCGGTTAATGCTTTACGACATAGACGCGAGTTCTACGGTGATTCGTGGAGTCTTGCGGCGGCCAGCGAGACCTCCCCGGGCCGCGGGACGGGACCGCCGCCGACCAGCCCGGCGACCGAGATGGCGTGGTGGGGGGCGCGGAACGGCCGGGCGCGGATGAGGCTGGCGCCGGGGCCGAGCAGGCCGGCGGCGGAGAACACCTGGCTGACCTCCAGCGCCTCGGCCGGCTCCAGCGGCGGCAGCAGGCCGGGCAGGCGCCTGGCCGCGCACGTCGGCGAGGTCCTCGACGGGCGGGTCGTCGGGGACCGCGGCCGCGCCGGGCCGCTCCAGCTCGGCCCGGCCGGCCAGCCACTCGCCGACCTGGGAGAGGGACGCCGCGCCGGCGACCGCCAGGTCGGGGACGATCGCCGCCTCGGCCAGGTTGGCGCAGGGCACCACCAGCAGCCGCGCCCCGGCCTGCCTGGCCGCCAGGGCGGCCGGCAGCACCCCGCGAACGGGGCGCACGTCGCCGCCGAGGCCCAGCTCGCCGATGGCCCACAGGCCGTCGAGGGCGGCCGCCGGCAGCGACCCGGCCACGGCCAGCAGCCCGATGGCGATCGGCAGGTCGAACCCTGAGCCGTGCTTGGGGAGGTCGGCGGGCGGCAGGGAGACGGTGACGCGCCGGTCGGGCCACTGGAAGCCGGCGTTGCCGAAGGCGGCCCGGATGCGGTCGCGGGCCTCCAGGACGGCGGTGCCGCCGAGGCCGACCACGGTGATCGCGGGCAGGCCGCGGCCGAGGTCGACCTCGACCCCGACGGGGTGGGCGGCGCAGCCGACCAGGGCGGCCGTCGCCAGGCGCGCGAGCATGGCCGGCACCCTATGCGCCGCCGCGCCCGCGCGGAACGGCCGCCCGCGGATCTGTGGACGACCGCCGGGGCCTCTTGCTCGCCTCCCTGGGAAGCCACGGCGACGTGACGTAAGGTCGGGCTTCGGGCCGCGGCGGGCGGTCCAGCAAGGCGCAGGAGGCGTCGCGTGGCAGGCAGTGTCGGCGCCGGCCCAGAGGGCGGCCTGCTGGGTCGCTCCAGCGAGCTGGAGACGCTCCGGTCGGCGGTGCTGCAGGCCACCCGCGGCGCCGGCCAGATGCTGGTGGTGACCGGTGAGGCTGGGATCGGCAAGACACGCCTGCTGGCCGAAGCGCTCCGCGCCGGGTCGGGTAGGGGCGTCCAGGTCTTCCAGGGCGCCGGCGTGGAGCTGGAACGCCGCTGGCCGTTCGGGGCGATCGCCGACTGCCTGGGCATCCGCGGGCCGGCGGCGGACGGCCGGCGAGCGGCGATCGCGCGGCTGCTGCGGGAGGAGGCGCCCCAGGGTGACGGCGGGAGCTGGTTCGGCGACACCCCGTCCACCGAGTTTCGGGTGGTGGAGGCGTTCGTCGACCTGGTCGAGGAGCTGAGCGCCCGCGGGCCGGTCGCCTTGGCGGTGGAGGACCTGCAGTGGGCCGACCCGTCCACCCTGCTGGTGCTGCACCGCCTCGGCCGGCGCATCGGCCGGCTGCCTGTGCTGCTGGTGGGCACGGCCCGCCACGTCCCCAGATCGGCGGAGCTGGTGGCGTGCCTGCAAGGACTGCGGGCGAACGGGGCGACCGAGCTGGTGCTCGGACCCCTGGACCAGGCGGCCGTAGCCGAGCTGGTCGAGGAGCTGGTCGGTGCCGCACCCGGTCCCGGTCTGCTCCGGCAGGTCGCGGGAGCGGGCGGCAACCCGCTGTGGGTGACCGAGCTGGTCGCCGCGCTCCTGCGCGACGGCTCGATCACGCGGACGGACGGCACGGCCGAGCTCACGGCGGTCGGCATCCCACCGTCGCTGCCGCTGACGATCCTGCACCGGCTGAGCTTCCTGGCACCGACCACGCTGGAGGTGCTGCGGGTCGCCTCGGTCCTCGGCACCGCCTTTGCGGTCACCGACCTGTCCCGGGTGCTCGGCCGGCCAACCGCCGGGCTGCTGGACGCCGTGGCCGAGGCGATGGCCGGGCGCATCCTGGACCACCGCGGGGTCGAGCTGGCGTTCCGCCACGACCTGATCCGTGAGGCGCTCTACCATGACCTGCCTGCCGCGGTCCGCCGTGGCCTGCACCTCGACGCGGCTCATGCCCTTGCCAAGGCGGGGGCGCCGCCCGAGCGGGTCGCCGAGCATCTCGTTCGGGGCGCCTCGCCAGGCGACACCCAGGCTGTCGCCTGGCTGCGGCAGGCCGCCCGTCGGGCCGCGCCGCGTGCCCCGGCCGTCGCCGTGGACCTGCTGCGGCGGGCCCTCCAGCTCAGCCCGCCGACCGATCCCAACCGGGACGCGCTGCTGGCCGAGCAGGCGGTCAGCCTGGTGTGGTCGGGCCGCCTGGCCGACGCGGAGGCCAGCTGCGGCGAGCTGCTCGGGCGCCCCCATGACCCGGCGCTGGACGGCACCCTTCGGCTCTGCCTGGTGCAGGCGCTGGTCGGCCGGGGGCGGCTGGAGGAGGCGCAGCGCGAGGCGGCCGCGGCGACCGCCTCCCCGACCCTGTCCGGCGTCGAACGGGCTCGGTTCGAGGCGTTCACGGCCATGGCCCAGACGTCCTCAGGGCAGCTGCGGGCGGCGGCGCGGACGGCGGCGCGCGCGCAGGCGGCGGCCGAGCAGGCCGGCGACGACCTGGCGGGCGCCATCTCGCTGGCGAGCCAGGCGCTGGTGACCAACCTCGGCGGCGACTTCGCCGGCGCGCTCGCGCTCGCGGAGGAGGCGGTGCGGCGCGGCGACCGCAGCCAGGGGCTGCAGGCGCACCGCTTCCCACTCAACCTCTTCCTGGGCGGCTGCCTCCACGAGCTCGACCGGGTCCAGGAGGGCCAGGCGGCCCTGCAGCGCGGCCGCCGCCTCGCCGAGGAGCTGGGCGCCAAGCGGGAGCTCCCCCTGTACTACTGGGCCGTGGCCCAGGGCTGCTTCTGGGCCGGCGAGTGGGACGACGCCCTCGCCGAATGCCAGGCCTGCCTGCAGCTGGCCGACGAGTACGGCATGCGCCTGCACGGGACCCTGTTCAGCCACAGCATCCGCGCCCTGATCGCCCTGCACCGCGGCGAGCTGCCGGCGGCCGAGCGCGCCGTGGCGGCGGCCGAGCGCGAGCTGGAGTCCACCGGGCCGCAGCTGGGGTTGGAGTGGCTGGGGTGGGCGCACGCGTTGGTGCTGGAGGCCGCGGGGCAGCCCGAGGCGTCACTGGCCAGGCTCGGCCGGGCATGGGAGGTGTGCGCCGAGCGGGGACTGCTCTCCACCCTGCCCGTCCTGGGCCCGGACCTGGTCCGCCTGGCTCGCGGCGCCGGCGACCCCGGCCGTGGCGAGCAGGCAGCCGGCGCCATCGAGGCGATCGCGGCCCGCAACCCCGGGGTGGCGACCCTGGCCGGCGCGGCGCTGCGCTGCCGGGGCCTGCTGGAGGACGACCCGGAGGTGCTGCTGCGGGCGGTGGCCGGCTACCGGGCGGGGCCCCGGCCGCTGGCGCTCGCGCTCGCCTGCGAGGACGCGGCCGTGGCGCTGGGCCGCGCGGGAGACGTCACCCGGGCGCGCCCCCTCCTGGACGACGCCCTCGTCACCTACGAGCGCCTGGACGCCTCGTGGGATGCGGCGCGGGCGGAGGCGCGGCTGCGCCCGCTGGGCCTGCGACGGGGACGCCGAGGACCCAGGCGGCGGCCAACCAGCGGCTGGGACAGCCTCACCCAGACCGAGCTGAAGGTCGCCCGGCTGGTCGCCGAGGGGCTGTCCAATCCCGAGATCGCCGAGCGCCTGTTCATCTCGCGGGGCACCGTCCACACCCACGTGTCCCACGTCCTGGCCAAGCTCGGGCTCAGGTCACGGGTCGGGCTGGCCGCCGAGGCCACCAGGCGCGGCATCTGAGCCCTGCCGCGGCTCCATGAGGTCGGCCAGGGCCGAATGGCCGCAGGCTGGACCGGCCGCGACGGAGAACATCCACCGGTTGGTAGATGTTTCGGTCGCTCGTCCCTGCCACGTTACCTGGCACGGCCACCCCGGCGAACCCGGCCGCCTCGACACCCTGCCAAGAAGGACCCGTGCCCATGAACCAAGCCGCGAAGTCGACCCGCTCGCCAACCCGTCCGCCGCACCAGCGGATGAGGCTGCTGTGGGCCTACGTCGTGCTGACCTTCGCCCTGGCCTGGGCGGCCTGGGTGCCGGCGGCGACGCTGTTCCGCACCACCCACCGGCCGGTGCTGCCGTCGCCGACCGGTGGGCTGGTGGTGCTGCAGACCCTGGGCGCGGCCGCGCCGACGGTCGCCGCCTACCTGGTGCTGCGGGCCGGCGCCCGCCGCGACCTGCTCGCCTGGATCGGCAGCCGCTACCGGATCTGGCGCGTCCACCCCGGCTGGTACCTGACGGCCGGCCTGCTGGCCCCGACGATCACGCTCCTGTCGCTGGGGGTGCGCGCGCTGGCGGATCCGCACTTCCAGGTCGCGCCGGGTTCCCCCTTGGGGGAGATGCTGGGCGAGCTGGGCGTGGTGGGTGTGGTGCTGGTCTTCCCGCCCCTGGTCCTGGGCCAGCTGCCGTCCAGCCCGCTGCTGGAGGAGCTCGGCTGGCGGGGGTTGGCGCTGCCGCTGCTGCAGGGCCGCTGGAACGCGCTGGCGTCATCGGTGGTGTTGGGGCTGGTGTGGGGGGTGTGGCACCTGCCGCTGATGGTGGCCTACGGCGACCCGCTGGTCCCCTACCTGCTGCTGATCGTCCCGCAGACGGCGCTCATGACCTGGGTGGTCAACAGCGCCGGGGGCAGCATGCTGCTGGCGATGCTGTTCCACGCGGGGCTCAACACGGCGCTGACGACGTTGTACCCGGGCTCCTGGTCGATGGTGGAGATCGTGCTGACCTGGCTGGTGGCCGCGGCGGTCGTGCTGCGGTACGGGCCGCGTGACCTCGCCCGCCGCGAGCGGGTCCAGCCCGCTGAGGGAGACGACCGTGACCTGCGTGCCCCGCGCTGACCCTCACGCCCGAGGAGGTCGAGACCGGCGGTCACCGTCGCCGAGCGCGACGGCTAGGTCGTCGGCTTCTACGCGCTCGCCAGGTGATCGCCCGGGACGGCCTCCTCGCGGACCTGTTCGTAGCG
>DASQWY010000148.1:0-4321 GCA_035640005.1 Actinomycetes bacterium | reverse complement strand
AGCACCACGATCTCCCGCGCGCCCCGCCGCACGAGCTGGTCGACCAGCGTCGAGCCGACCACCCCCGCGCCGCCGGTGACGAGCGCCCGCTGTCCGTGCACCTAGTCGCACCCCCCTACCCAGATCGTCGCCCCGCCGCGTTCGAGGCTGCGTGACGCGGCCTCCAGCAGCGCGAGCACCCGAAGCCCGGCGGCTCCGTCCGTGACCGGCGGCCGGCCTTCCCGCACCGCGGCGACCAGCTCGCCCACGACTCCGTGCAGCGCCTCGACCTCCTGCAGGGCGGGGGCGACCATGTCACCGACCCGGTAGGAGATCAGCGCCTCGCGCCGGGCCGTCGGGTCGCCCATGGCCGGCCGCTCCACCCCGCGGTCGTACATGGACAACCGCTGCGTCGGGTGCAGGTCGTCCCACACGACCGTGCGCCTGGAACCGCCGACGATGGTCGTCCGCACCTTCGTGGGGCTCAGCCAGTTGACGTGGGAGTGGGCGATCGCGCCTCCCGGCAACGGCATCGTGAGGTAGGCGACGCACGCCCGCCCGGCCCCGATCGGGTCCGCGCCGTGGGTGGCGACGGCCTTGGGAGCGCTCCCTTCGGGCAGGATGAAATCCAGGATCGAAAGGTCGTGGGGAGCCAGGTCCCAGAGGACGTCGACGTCCGGCTGGACCAGGCCAAGGTTGATCCGGACGGAATCGACGTACTGGACCTCGCCGACCGTCCCCGACCGGACCAGCTCCCGGATGCGCCGCACCGCCGGGGTGTAGCAGTAGGTGTGGTCGCACATCAGCACCAGCCCTCGCTGCTCGGCGACGCTGACGAGCTTCAGCCCCTCGGCCAGCGACGGCGCCAGCGGCTTCTCCAGCAGCACGTGCCTGTCGCTCTCCAGGCACGCCAGCGCGATCTCCACATGGGTCCGCGCGGGCGTGGCGATCGCGACTGCCTCGGTCGCCGGGTCGCTCAGCACGTCGTCGAGCGAGTCGGTGACCCGCACGGTGCTGTGGCGGCCCACCGCCGCCCTCGCCCGGCCGCGGTCCAGGTCGCACACCCACAGCAGCCGGCTTCCCTGGTGCGCCTGGAAGTTGCGGATCAGGTTCGGACCCCAGTAGCCGGTTCCGACCACGGCGACGCCGAGCGGCCGGCGCGACCCGTTACGTGGCACGGCTCAAACCCCCCGCTTCGCGGTCCGGGTCCTCGTCCGCGCCGCGCCGGACGGCGCCGCGCCTGACGGCGCGGTGGTGGCGAAGACCACGTCGACCCAGTAGTTGCTGGAACGGTAGGAGCTGGTGGGGAAGCCGCTGGCGCCGTACCGGTAGACGCCGTTGGCGCCGTCCACACCGTTGGCCAGCGCCCGGAGTGGCGGGTTGGCGACCCCGCTCGACGCGAAGAAGTCGGTGTTGACGGCGTAGTGCCCGACGTCGGTGTGGTAGGAGGCCACGTAGGTGGTGTTGGCGGTCACCGCCACCGGCGCCGGGAGCGTGACCTGCTGCCAGCCCGTGGCCGTCTCGGCGCTGAAGGTTGCCGTGGCGAGCCGGGTGCCGCCGTTCGTCCAGAGGTTGCCGACGTGGGTCCCGGTGTTGCCGGAGCCCTTGTAGAAGCGCAGGCCCGTGACGTAGCCGTTGGTGTCGGTCCGGAAGCGCACGCCGAGCTCCACCGCCGCGCTGTCGGCGGCCGCGGGCGTGGCCGGGGTCGCTGAGCTCGGCCATATGGTGCACGGGCAGGTCCTCGGCGCCGCGGTGGTGAAGGTCCAGGTGGCGGGGGCGGCCATCTGGTTGCCGGCCAGGTCCTTGGCGCCGTCCACGGTGGCGGTGTAGCTGACGCCCTCGGCCAGCGCGGCGCTGGGGGTGAAGGTCGCGGTGCGGGTGGCACCGTCGTAGCCGGTGGCGCCCGCCACCGCGTGCCCGGCCGCGTCCGCCAGCGAGAACGCCACCGTCGCGGGCTGCACCGGCTCGCTGAAGGTGGCCGACACCGCGGTGGAGGTCGGCACCTGGGTGGCGTCCGGCGGCGGCGACTGCCCCACCACCGCCGGCGGCACGTTGTCGACCGCGGTGGTGGCGAAGACCACGTCGACCCAGTAGTTGCTGGAACGGTAGGAGCTGGTGGGGAAGCCGCTGGCGCCGTAGCGGTACACCCCGTTGGGCCCGTCGGTGCCCGACGCCAGCGCGTGCAACGGCGAGTTGTCCACCGCCTTGCCCTGGAAGTAGTCCTGGTCGGCGGCGTAGTGGCCGACGTCGGTGTGGTAGGAGGCCACGTAGGTGGTGTTGGCGCTGACGGCCACCGGCGCGGCGAAGTTGGCCTGCTGCCAGCCCGGTGAGGTCTGGCTGCTGGGGAAGGTCACCGTCGCCAGCCGGTTGCCGGCGGCGTCCCACAGGTTGCCGAGGTGGGTGCCGGTGTTGCCGGCGCTGGCGTAGAACCGGATCCCGGTGACGTAGCCGGAACGGTCGGCGCGGAACTTCACCCCCAGCTCCACCGCCGAGTCGTCGGCCACCTCCGCCACCCGCGGCACCGCCATCCCACTCCAGATCGAACACGGGCAGCTCACGTTGACGCCGACCCCGGCGGACGGGCTCTCCAGGTTGCCGCTGTCGTCGACCGCGCGGCTCCGGATGGTGGTGGCGCCGTTGCCGTCGGCGGTCCAGTCGAAGGTCCACTGCTCCCGGCCTTCAGCCGGGTGCCAGGTGGTGCCGCCGTCGACCGAGACCTCGACCCCGCCGACCCTGCCGCCGCCGGCGTCGGCGGCGGTGCCGCTGACGGTCACGGCGTCGCCGGCCTTGAGGCTCGCGCCCGGCGCCGGCGAGGTGATCGTCGAGGTCGGTGCGGTGGTGTCGGTGGACTGGCTGGCGGCCGCCAGGCCGGCCATCAGCGTGGCCGGCTGGGCGCGCATGTCGGCCAGCAGGTTCACGGTCGCCTGCTGCATGCTCCGGTCCGGGTTGCCGCCGGCCTGGTTGCGGCTGTAGTCGTGGACGTCGTCCAGGCCCCAGCTCCACTGCACGGTGCCGGCGCCGAACACGAGGGCGCCGCTGGTGGCGCGGTACAACGTCAGGTGGTGCGTGGCGATCCCCGGCGCGGTCCTGCTCCCATAGTCCTGCAACAGGTTGGGGACGCTCTCGGTCTGGCCGGACAGGTGGAACAGCCCGGCCGGCCGGGCGCTGTTGTCGGGGTCGACGTCCCACTCGTAGCCGACCGTGTCCGGCGTCAGCGTGGCGACCCCGCCGGGCGCCTGGGAGGCGACCGCGGTGTTGCGCCAGAAGCGCAGCTTGCCGTCGGCGGCCGGCACCTTCAGCGGGACCGCACAGCAGTCGACCACGTACTGCGTCCCCGACAGGGCGTTCTCGGGCTTGCCGCCGTCGGCGGGCGGGCTGAACCTGGGGTCGCGCCAGGTGCCCGTCCAGGTCGGCGGGTCGGCCGGGTCGATGACCGCGTCGGCGGCGGTCTCCTTGTAGGTGACCAGGGTCCGGTTGGGCGTCGCGCTGCCGTCCACGCTGGCCTCCCAACGGGTCTTCCAGAAGATCTCGTTGCCGCTGAAGAACGCGAGGTTCACCCCCGCGTTCCTGGCCGCCTCGACAGCTGCGCGCTGGCCGGCCGACCAGTACTCGTCGTGGCCCACGGAGAGGAAGACCCGGTGCTGCTGGATCAGCGAGCCCCGGCGGTCGGTGTCGACACCGGTGCTGTAGGTGACGTCGTAGCCATTGCGCTCCAGGAACCGCACCATCGGGAACTCGTTGGAGAACACGAAGTCCTCGCTGCAGCACGCGCGGGTGATGAACGGGCGGTTGTAGCTGACCTTGTAGGCCCGGTTGGCCGGGGCGGAGGGCGCCGTGTACAGCGACCCGTTGCCGTAGCGGTTGTACGCCTGCCAAGTGGTGTCGGAGGTCTGGAACAGCAGGTCGGAGTGGCTCGCGTCGTTGCGGACCACGAACGGGACCTGGTTCTCGCCCCCGGTGTCCGACCGGCGGAGCATCGCCAGGTAGATGCCGGACACGGCGGTGCTCGGCACCGGCCAGGAGGCGGATTCCGCCCAGTTGCCGCAGTCGGTCAGCCCGACGGCCGTGTCGCTGAGGCAAGCCGGTTGGTTCTGCGGTAGCGACGCGGACGGCTGGATGGTGGCGATCAGCCTGGCCCCGTTCCCGCCGTAGTAGCCCAGCCGGTACAGCTGGATGCTGTAGGCGCGCGCGTTCGTCTTGATCTTGAAGTGGACGATCTGGCCGACGTTGACGCTGATGTCGGTGGTGAATCCCTGGATGGTGCTGTCGCCGGCGCCGCTGATGTCCCAGGTCGACTGCGGCGTCCCCGGCTTGGAGTTCTCGCACGCGATCGGGCTGACGA
>DASQWY010000147.1:0-2432 GCA_035640005.1 Actinomycetes bacterium | reverse complement strand
AGCACCCGCGCCACCCCCGGGTGGGCCGGGTCGGCGGTGCCGTAGACCAGCTCGGCCTCGGTGGCGCGGTCGCGCTCGAAGACCTCCTCGACCTCCAGCACGCCGAGCAGCCGCCCGTCGCCGCCGCGCAGCAGCAGCCGGTCGCCGCGCACCTGCAGGTCGTCGGGGACGCCCAGGCACACCGGGATCGGCCACAGGGTGCCGTCGGGCAGCCGCATCGTCTCGGTGACCGACAGGTGCTCCTTGGAGCCCATGAAGCCGGCCAGCGGGCTGTAGGCGCCGGTGGCGAGCGCGCGCAGGTCGGCCGCCTCGGCGGCGGTGAGCGTCAGCGAAGGGAGCGTGCTCGCCGCCAGCTCGGCGGCGGCGCCGGCGTCCAGGCGCCGGTCGACCAGCTGCCCGCCGTGCGGCTCGGCGCCGCGCCGTCCCGCCAGGGTGTCCTCCCTCGTCACCAATTCGGTTGGCTCCTCGTGCTGTGGGCGGTTGGTTGGCTTCATTCGGCCCGACCGGGGGCGTCGGCCGACAGCTCGAGCGACCGCTGCATCGCGAAGGTCGCCGCCTCGAGCTTGGAGTGCATGCCGAGCTTCTCGAGGATGTTCTGGATGTGCGTGCGGACGGTGTGCTGGCTGATGAACAGGTGCCTGCCGATCCGCGCGTTGTCCCAGCCACGGCTCAGCAGGGCGAGCACCTGCCGCTCGCGAGGCGACAGGCGGTCGAGCGGCGAGTCGGTCGACCGGTCGTGCGCCAGCAGCCGCCGCGTGACCTCGAGCAGCATAGCCCGAGGGATGGCCGCCTCGCCGGCAAGCACCGCCGCGGCCACCCGCAGCACCGTGCTGGCCCCGTGGGTCTTGCCGACCACTCCGGCCGCCCCGGCGCGGATGGCGTTCAGCAGCAGGCCGGCGTCGCGGTCGTCGCCGAGCACCACCACCCGGGTCTCCGGGCACGCCTCCAGGATGCGGGCGACCAGGGTGGGCGAGCCGTCCAGGCCGAGGCCGGCGTCGACCAGCACCAGGTCGGGGCGGAGCCGGCGCACGATCGACAGCGTCTCCCCGGCGGAGGCGCCCCGCCCCACCACGTCGTGGCCGCCGCTGCGGGCGAACAACGCCTCCAGCGCCTCGTTGAAGAGCGGCTGGGAATCGGCCAGCAGCACCCGTGCCATCGCGAACGTATCCCTCCATGAGCCGTGCTCCGGTGGTCAACTCTCCCCGATCCGGGCGCCGCTGCTCTACTACAGATGCAGTAATGGCTGCTACTGCAGGTCGGGCCGGCGGGGGCTGCCGGCACGGACCAGCGGTCCCATTGCCGCGTGCCTGGGGCATTCTTCCCCACCGGTTCGCCGGCAATGCCCCAAACGTTCACGCACCCGTAGGATCATGTAGTCACTTCTCCAGATGGGAACCTTGTCCCCCAGAGCAGTACGGTGCGACCAGGTCACTGGTAGCGACAGGGGGACTACTGCAAGTGGCGAACGCATGTCTTCCGGCATGCGCGGGGGGAGAGCACCAGCGGCACCAGCCTTCTCGCGCCGACCTGGCGATGCTCGCGCACGAGCTGCGCCGGCGGATGGCCGCCCTGCGCGTGGTCGGCGAGGTGATCGGGCTGGCGCGCGACGGCGCCGCCGACCTCGACCGCATGCTCGGCGTGCTGCTCGGCGAGCTGGACGACCTCGACCGGCTCGCCCGCGAGGTGCTGGACGGCGCCGGCGACGACGGCGGCGGCGCCACCGTCGACGTCGTCCCGGCCGTGTCGGCGGCGGCCCGGACGGTGGCGACCGCCCGCGGCGCCGCCGTGGAGGTGCGCGCCCCCGGCGGGCCGGTCCCGGTCAAGGCCAGCGCCACCATGTTGCGGCAGGCGGTGGAGAACCTGCTCGACAACGCCGCCCGCTACACCGACGCCGGCCCGGTCGAGGTCGAGGTGCGTCCGGAGCCCGACGGCGGCGTGGTCGACGTGGTGGTCGCCGACCACGGCCCCGGCCCGGGCGGGACCGACGGCGGCCGCGGCCGGCCCGGCAACGGCCTCGGCCTGTTCCTGGTCCGCCGCTTCCTGGACGCCGCCGGCGGCCACGCCTGGGTCGCTGAACGCCCCGGCGGCGGCAGTGTGGTCGGCATCAGGCTGCCGCTGGCGCGGCAGGCCACGGCGCTCGGCGACGCCGTCAACACGTAGTCCCCGGTTCATTCGGGGGGGAACCAGCTCCCCCCGAACCCCCCCAGCTACCGCGCCCACATCGGGTCTCACCGCCTACACTGCTGAGTCGCCGCGGCATCCGAACCCAAGGGGGGGTGTACTGGCAGGTGGGTCGGAGGATGAACCGGCGGGCGTTCCTGGCCGCGGGCGGTGGTGGGCTGGCCGCCGTGCTGGCCTGGCTGCTGGGGCCGTGGTCGCGGCGGCGGCCGGCCGCCGGCCCGCTGCCGCCGGCGCCGCCCACCCCGGCGCGG
>DASQWY010000146.1:0-4953 GCA_035640005.1 Actinomycetes bacterium | reverse complement strand
CAGGTCCAGCTGGTCGACCACGTCCAGCACGAACCACACCAGGTGGTCGGCGGGCAGCCAGTCGCGCGGGTCGGGTGGCAGCAGGAACGCCTGGTCGCGGTCGCAGGCAAGGAAGTTGTGGGCCATGGCCGATCCTACGCGATTAGCTTGCTCTGCTGCCGGTTCCAGCGGCCTATTCAGCAGCCGTTTCCGCAACACGCTCAAAGAAGTCAACTGACTGGCCTGCAACGCCGCCGGCCCGGACGAACGTCCGGGCCGGTGCGCCTGAGGCGGCGGTCAGCGTGCCATGCCGGTCGCTGCTACCGGCCGAGGCTGGCGGGGTGCCGCCGCTGGTACAGCAGCCACATGCCGAGCCCGGCCAGCGTGCTGGCAGCGAGCGCGGCCAGCCAGGGCAGGATCCAGCGGCCGGCCGGGTGGGCCGCTGCCGGGGTGGCCGGCCCGGCCACCGTCGGCGCGGCTGTGGGCGCGGGCGGCTGGGTCACCGTCGAGGCCGGCGGCGAGGCAGCGGGCGTAGTGGTGGCTGGCGGTGCGGCCCGGACCAGTAGGGTCGCCGAGGCCCCGATGTTGCCCCCGCCGCAGCGGCCGGTGATCGCGTAGGTCCCGGCCACCTTCGAGCGGGGGATCTTGGTGGTGACCGCAAAGGTCCCATCCGGCCTGACGGCCGCCCCGATGGCGGGCACGCCGGCGAAGTCGTGGGTGTGCACGAACGCGTTGGACAGCAGGGTGACGCCATTTCCGCACTCCGCAATCGCCGGGACGGGCGAGAGCCATCCCGAGACGGTGACGCTGTCGCCGGCGGTGACCGAACGCGGGCGGACCTGCAGCACGGCGGGTGCCTCCTGGACCACCAGCCTGCCCCCGCCAACGGTGGCCCCACCGCAGCGCAGGTAGATCGCGTACGTCCCGGCCGGCTTGGCGCGCGGGATCGTGGCGGTTGCCGTGAAGGCCCCGGACGGCTTGGCGGTGGTGTACACCGGGGCCCTGGTCACGTCGTCGGTGAGGCTGAAGGCGTCGGAGTACAGAATGAGGCTGGAGCAGTCCGAGCCTGCCGCGTCCGGGCCGACCGACCCGGACAGGGTGACCGGGTGGCCGGCGACGACCGGGTTGGGGCTGGCGTGGACGGCGACGGGTGGTGTGGTGGGCGCGGCCCATGCCGGCGCGGCCGCCAGCGTGAGCATCCCGACGGTGGCGGCGGACACGAGCGCGGCGATCAGGCGGACTGGTCGCATGTGATCTCCCCCCAGCAGCGACCTGCGGTGCATGCTCCCAGCGTGGCGGGCGCCGGTCACGGCAGGGCGACGACCCGGCATCGCGGCAGGCGCGAACCCGACGCAACCTGGTCGCGATCAGCAATCGAAACGAGACGCCTGCGAGCAAGGGCGTCGCACACCCTGAAGGACGTCAAGGCGTGAGCTGAACCGTGAGCTTGGCCAACTCCTCGCGCAATGCCTGCCACGGGAACAGATCGCGGCTGGCCGGGCCGAGGTTCGGGGTCGGAAGCGGGTGGGCGTCCGGGTCGAACACCAGCCGGACACCCCATCCTCCTAGCTCCCTCATGCTGCGCTGGAAGGCGGGATGCTGGGCGAGAGCGATGTTCGGGAACGGCACCGCCACCACTGGCAGGTGAAGGCCCAGCGCCTCGTTGAGCAGGCCAAGGGCGAGCGTGTCGCTGATGCCGGCCGCCCACTTGTTGATGGTGTTGAAGGTGGCCGGCGCCACCACCATGGCGTCGGCGGGTGGCAGGACGTCCGGCTCCTCGGGCTGCTTGTAGTCGTAGCGGACGACATGGCCGGTCAGCTCGGCCAGCCGGTCGAGGTCCATGAACCTCAGCGCCGAGGGCGTGGCGATCACGCAAACTTCCCAGCCACTCGTTTGGGCCTCTTGCACGAATGCCGGCAGGTCGCCCGCTGGCCGGCCTCCGCAGGCGATGACGTACAGCACGCGCCGAGGCCGGTCCTGGTCAGCCACTCACGCTCCTTGCCTTGGAGCTACGCTACAACGCCGATCCGCGCCGACAGATCCCGCAGCCCCGGCGTGCCGCCGCGCCGCTCCCGCCTGAGCAGGACCATGACCAGCTCGGAAGCAATCGGGTTGTAGCGTACTTCCTCGGGCGCCAGGCGCTCAGCCTCCAGCAGCGTCGCCAGCGCGGCCGGGTCATCGGCCCGGTGGGCGTGGCCGCGGGCCACGTCGATCAGGAAGTGGGAGCGGCGCTCGACTAGGTGGGCCGGGAGCCGTGTAGGCGCGACGAACTTGGCTCGCCGCAAGACCTCCTGGCCGTCACCAAGCTCGGCAGCCACCTGCACTCCCTGGATGGCCAGGCTGGTCGGCCCGAAGATGGTGTGCAGGTCCGCATGGTCGCTCCCAAGCCGGCGAGCTGCCGACTTGGCCTCGCCGAAAAGCTCCCATGCCTCACGGCCATCACCCTGACGGGCTGCCGCGACGGCGGCGGTCAGCAGCAGGCCGCCCCAGGTGGCGAGGTGGGCTGCCGAGGCATCCAGGTGGGATTCCAGGGCGCCAGCGGCGGAGAGCGCGACCTCCTTGGCCTCAACGATGCGGCCCGCCGGCAGGAACACGTTGGCCAGCCGGTAGGCGCTGGCCGCCACGAGCAGCGGCTCGCCCACTGTCCTTGAAGCCTGAACGGCGCGGTCGGCAGCGATCACGGCAAGGCCGTCGTCGCCGAGCTTCCGGAGCACGGAGGAGGCGGTGTTGTAGCTGTGGGCCAGCAGGCCGAAGGCCATGGCCTGCTGGTCGCCAGCCAACTCCTGGCTGGCGAGCTGGGCGTCAACCAGAAGCGCGGGGAGCACCTTGCCGACTTGCAGGTAGTGCGAGCCCTGGCGCAGCTCCCATGCCTCGCGCACCCGGCGGTCGAGCACCCCGATGTTGGGTCCATCCCAAGACCCGGCGCCGATTAGTGGCGTCCCGTAGCCGAGCAGCACGCGGCGGATCGCGGCGACGGTCTCTCGTTCAGCAGGGCCGGGCACCGGCCGTGCCCGCAGCAGCCCATCACTAACCCGCGCCGCCGTCGGCCCTGCCGAGGGCACGAGCGGATCTGCCGCCAGCGCAGTACCTAGCGCGGCCATCCTGAGCAGCAGTTGGCGACGATCCACGTCCTGATCAGACCCGACGGCCACGCTCAAGGCAATCCCTGAGGTCCTGCTGGCTGCCAGCAGGACCATCGTTGCCTCGTCGCTGAACAGCGCGAAGCGCGGCCTGCCGGTCGCGCGGCTCAGCAGGTCGCGGTAGAAGTCCTCCGGCTGCTGGTGGTTGTTCACCCACCGGCTGACCAGGTGAATCAGGCTCTCGGTCTTCGGCAGCACGATCCGGTCGACGGCGGCGTGCCGCCGCAGCTCAGCAATCAGCTTGGTGTAGGACCAGCCCAGCTCCTTGAGCACCACGGCCAGGCAGTTGACGCTGGTTGCTGCCATGCCGCGCTCCTCCCGCGAGTCCTCTACCGGGAGTCCGTAGCAGCCGCCACTAACAGTTCGTCCATGAACTCGGCGGCGTGGCGGTCCTGGGCCTGCTGGAAGTGCGCGTAGGTGCCCAGCGTCATGTGCCCGTCCGCGTGGCCGGCACGGCCGGAGACGGTGCGCCAGTCCACCCCGCCCGCCACCAGCTGGGTGACCATGAAGTGCCGCAGGTCATGCAGGCGACAGTGCACGCCAAGGTGGGCCGCCAGCTGCTGGAAGCGGTGCGACACCCCGTCCGGGCTGATGGGCGTGCTGGCGTCGGCGGCCCGGGAGAACACGTAGGCGTCCGGCGGCAGGCTGGCGCCGCAGGCCAGCGCCGCCGCGGCCTGCCGCGCCCGGTGCGCCCGCAGCAGCTCGACGGTCTCGGCGCCGACCGCGACCCGCCGCTTGGCGTGGGTCTTGGTGTCCTTGTCCAGCAGCGGCCGGCCGGCCAGCCGGACCACGCCGCTGGCGATCAGGACCTGGCCGGCGTTCAGGTCGACGTCGCGCCACTTCAGGCCGACCAGCTCGCCGCGCCGGGCGCCAAGGACGACGGCCAGGCGCAGGAACAGCCCCAGCTCCGGGTCCTGCTGCAGCGCCGCGGTGAGTAGCCGGGCCACGTCCCGGGCCTCGGGTGGCGCGACCTCGGCCTTGGCACCGGCCGGGCGGGTCGCCTGCCTGGCAGGGTTGTGGGTGGTCCAGCCCCACACCACCGCCTGCTTGAAGGCGCCGGACAGGACCTTGTGCACCTGTTGAGCCGTCGGCGCCGACAGCGGCCAGCCACGCACGCAGTCGGGCTCGTGGACCTGCTGGGCGGCGCCGGGGCGGGGCCGGTAGCGCTCGCCGGCGCGCAGGGGCGCCTGGCCTCGGCGGATGCGCGTCCAGCAGTGCCGGCACTTGCCGCCGTGCCTGGTCACCTGCGCGTACAGGGCATCGAGGGTGGCGGCGTCGACCTGGCGGACCTTGGCGGTGCCGAGGGCCGGCAGGATGTAGCGGTCGATGGCGCCCCGGTAGTTGGCCACCGAGACGGGGGAGATCGGCCGCACGTGCTGGCGCCACTCCAACCAGCGCTCGACCAGCTCGCCCACGGTCCGGGAACGCTCGCCGCGATGCTGGCCGCGGTCGACCTCCTCCAGCAGCTGCGCCTCGACCTTCTTGGCCTCGCGCTGCGACTGCTTGGTCTGCCCTGGGACCTGCCGGCTGGCCCAGCGCTTGCGGCCGGTGAGCGGGTCGCGGCCGGCGTAGACCTGGACCTGGAGTCCGTCACGGCGCTTGCGGATCACGGCGGCGTCCCTATCGGTATCGGTGATTCCATGCTGACGGCAGAAGAATGACCAGGGAATGACCGCAGAGCAAGCAAGGCAAGGGGAGGATGGGCGTTGAGCTGCGGGTTTGGGGCGCCCCTGACAGGACTCGAACCTGTGACCCGCTACTTAGGAGGTAGCTGCTCTGTCCTCTGAGCTACAGGGGCGTGCTCCGAGCCTACCAGGCGTGAACGCGGGAGCCC
>DASQWY010000145.1:0-4252 GCA_035640005.1 Actinomycetes bacterium | reverse complement strand
GCGGCGTCCCGCTGGAGCAGTCCGTGCTCTTGGCGGCGTTGAAGTTGGGGGCGATGTCCGGGTGGGTGAAGTCCAGGCCGGTGTCGACGTCACCGACCACGACCTGGTGCGAGCCGCCGGTGATGGCGTGGGCCTGCGGCGTGTTGATCTGGCGCATGTCCCACTGCAGGCCGGACAGGTTGTCGCTGTCGGTGGCCGGCGCGCTGCCCGGCAGCGGGCCCGCCTCGGTGGCGTCCTCGACGGGGGCAGCGAACCGGTCGGTGGCGGCGGCGCCCGCGACGCCGGCGGCGCCCTTGACGGCGCCGGCGAACGTGGAGCTGGACGAGCGGGCGACGACCACGCCGATCTGCTGGTAGTTGGCGACGAGCGTGCCGCCGGCGGCGTTGACGTCCGCGGCGGCGTTGCGGGACGACGCGCCCGCCTGGTACAGCACGACGTAGGTCGACTCCGTGCCGGAGCCGGCCGCGGCCGCGCTGGTGGCCGTGGCCACGGCGCCGACGGCAAGGACCATGGCCAGCGCCGTGGCGGTCGCCGCAGCCCGAACCCGCAGGTGTCGCATTGAGAGAACTGTCACTGCTGCGCCTCCTCGGTGGAGGGACACGGTGGTCCCGGTAGACGGGTCAGGGCGCGACCCCTCGAGGTAGAACCACTCGGAATGCCCGCTGCGCGAACAAGGGCTCCAAAGTTGCATGCGGCGGCCCACGCTCAACCGTGACAATGAGCCACCGTTTGCTGTGGACAGGGTTCTTCCCGATGGCGGCGGCAAGGGCCTTGGGCATAGGCCAAGAGCAGCGGTCTGTGCGTTTGCGCCCTGGCCTCACATGACCGAGTCCCAACGGGCAGCCACCCCGAACTCGCTGGACGGTGCCTGCAGCTGTCCCCGGCTCCCGTGGGTTGGTGCACCCGACGGAGGAGGTCTCGGCATGGCGCTCCCCGCAAAGCCGACAAGAGGCAGCCCATGCTGACCGATACGCAGCATCCAGGTCAACGGACGCTCTACCGCCCTGGCCGTCGCCACCGCTGTATCAGCGCAGTGTCAGCGCTGCTGCCATCGGGGTTTGCCGGCACATCGCTTAGCCTCGATCCCGCCGTTGCGGTAATCGAATGATGCTGGCCCCAAAATCATGAGAAGCGCCCTCTGACCTGGGAGAATGGCGCCTGCGACTGCTGCCGTTGACCCAACCAGGAGGGCGCGTTCTCGATGGGATCCTCCCGCACCCTTGACCAGCTCGACACCTGCTTCGACGACATCCACGCCATCGCCAACGCCGGCCTGCTACTGCCGGCCACCCTGGCCGAGCGGCTGGGCATCGAGCAGGCCGCCGATGCGCTGATCGACCTGGGCGAGCGGCCCGGCGCGGCCCACCCTGGCCGCAAGCTGCTGACCCTGGTCCATTCGATGCTGGCGGGTGGGGACTGCATCGACGACGCCGACCTGCTGCGCTGCGGGCAGACCGCCAGCGTGCTGGGCCACCGGGCCATGGCGCCCTCCACCCTGGGGACGTTTCTGCGCGCCTTCACCTTCGGGCACGTCCGCCAGCTCGACCGGCTCACCGAGCAACTGCTCACGCGGGCGTGGGCGGCTGGGGTGGGCCCGGGCGATGGGCCGATGACGATCGACTTGGACTCCACGGTCTGCCCGGTGCACGGCTACCACAAGCAGGGCGCCGCCTACGGCCACACCCACACGCTCGGCTACCACCCGCTACTGGCCACCCGCGCCGACACCGGCGAGGTGCTGCACGCCCGTCAGCGGACCGGGCGGGCCAACACCGCCCGCGGCGCCGCCAGGTTCGTCGACGAGCTGGCCGCCCGCGTCCGCCGCGCCGGCGCGACTGGGGAGTTGACCATGCGGATGGACTCGGGATTCTGGTCGGCCAAGACCATCCGCGCCTGCCGCCGCCATGGCATTCATTACTCGATCACGGTCCGCCAGACCAAGCCGATCCGCCCCGCGATCGCCACCATCTCAGAGCAGACCTGGGTCGAGATCGCCTACCCCGACGGTGGCCTGGCGCAGGTCGCCGAGACCCGCTACCGGGGTGACCGGCTGATCGTGCGCCGCACCCGCCTGATCGGCGCCCAGGCCGAGCTGTTCCCCAACTGGCGCTACCACGCCCTTGTGACTGACCGGGTCGGCACCACCGTGTGGCTGGACCAAGATCACCGCCGCCACGCCACGGTCGAGCTGTGCATCCGCGACCTCAAAGCCGGTGTGGGCCTGCGGCACTGCCCATCGGGGAAGTTCAGCGCCAACGCGGCCTGGCTGCTGACCGCCACCCTGGCGCACACCCTGCTGCGCTGGATCGCCGCCATCGGGCTGGGCGCCCGCGACCAGTTGGTGGTGGCCAAGACGCTGCGCCGCACCCTGCTCAGCCTGCCCGGCCGCCTAACCCGCTCCGCCAGGCGATGCAGGCTGCGCCTGCCGGCTAGCTGGCCGTGGGCGGCGTGGTTTGAGCTGGCGCTGGCCCGGCTGCGCTGCGTGGCCTACGCCACCTGACCACTACTGCCGGGCCGCGCACCACCAGGCCCGACCGGGCCAGCGCCAGCCTGCCTGGGGCACGGCCAGCAAGCGGCTCGCGCCCTCCCGATCGCCGCAAACCGGTCGCCACGCCATCTCGATCACGTCTCCGGCACACCCACAACCCTCTTCAAACCGGCTCCCCAAGCGCTCCACCAGCCAGGAATTCGGTCATCGGTGGATCTAGGCTTCGACGTGGCTGCGATGGCCAGGGGAATGGGTCGGCACGCGTTTCGTCGGACCGTCTACCAGGCGGGGGATCGGTGCGGTCCGCCCAATGCTGGCCTACAAGACCGCGCAGCATGGCGGGCAGGTACTGGTCGCTCCAAGACTCACCACGGCTGCGGTGGCTACTTGGCCGAGCTCACTCTCAGCCAACGGTCATGGGTGTGCCCGGCGTGCAGGCGGCTTGTGGATCGCAACGCCAACGCGGCGTTGAACCTCCGTGACTGGACCGGACCGGTCGGCGACCGGGTTGTCCAGCGGGGTGGAGTTGCCGCCCCGGTGCCGTTCGTGGGCGACCACGGCGGGCGGGCCCGCCTTCCAGGCGAGCGTGCGAGGCTCCAGAAGACCACCCTGGTGGCGGGGGCCAACGACACCAGAACCGATTCTGGCTCCAGTAGCAGGAGGAGGAGCCCCGAACAGGGGTAGCAGCCGGCGCGTACGCAAAGAGGCTCGCCGATCTGCTAACGGAGCCACCAGACCTTGCCGCGGAGGGCGAGGTAGCCGAGGCCGGCGACCGTGTCGACCAGGAAGTGCGCGACCACCAGCGGGGTGGTGCGGCCGCGGAGCTGGTAGACGCGGCCGAACAGGACCCCGAGGGCGAGGTTGCCGAGGAAGCCGCCGAAGCCCTGGTACAGGTGGTAGGCGCCGCGCAGCAGCGCGCTGGCGGCCAGGCTCGTGCCGGGCGACCAGCCGAGCTGGCCGAGGCGGCGCAGCAGGTAGCCGCAGACGATGACCTCCTCCAGCAGGCCGCTGCGGACGGCCGCCAGCAGCAGCACCGGCACCGTCCACCAGTGGCCGGTCGGCGGCACCGGGACCACCGCCCGGTTGACGCCCAGGCCGACCGCGAGCACGTACACGGCGAGCCCGACCACCCCGACCAGCGCGGCCAGGGCGGCGCCGACGCGCAGGTCGGCGACGGGCCGGCGGGCGTCCAGGCCGATGCTGGCCGCCGACTCGCCCGAGCGGCCCAGGAAGTGCAGGGCCAGCAGCACGGGCACCAGCGAGGTGGCGATGTCGAGCAGCTGGTAGGCGAGGGCCGCGTTGGAGAACAGCGGCGCCGCCACCCCGCGGATCGGCGCGGTGAGCAGGCTGACCAGCGCGTAGGCGGCCGACGCCGCCAGCGACAGGCCGAGGACCAGCAGCACCTCGTCGCGCAGGAGCCGGCGCGACGGCTCGCCGGCGGGCGGCTCGGGCCGCCCACCTGGGCCGGGGACGTCGTGCGCCTTCACGCCACCTACGGTAACCGCTCGGCGCCGGCTTGGGCGTCACCGCGGCCGAGCAGCGCGCACGCGCCGGCGGCGCCGGCGGCAGTGAACAGCGCGGCGGCGAGGAACGCCAGCCGCAGGCCGGCGACCAGCTCGCCGGCGGCGGGGGTGGCGCCGCCGGCCAGGGCGCTGGTGCGGGCGGCGGCGTCACCGGCTTCTTCCTCGGCGGCGTCCTCACCGGCGGCCTCGGCTGGCGCTGGGTGTTCCTGGTCAACGTGCCGGTGGGCGCGCTGGCGCTGGC
>DASQWY010000144.1:0-13083 GCA_035640005.1 Actinomycetes bacterium | reverse complement strand
GTGGGGTGTCGGCTCTCTGTCGTCGAACTATCACCAGGCCGCGGTCGGGAAGCGGGCCACCCTGTACTCGGTGGTCGGCGCGGTCATCGTCGGCGCCGCCGCCGCCCTGGTGAACTGGGCCTTCTCGCTGGGGCAGCAAGCCTAGCGGGACGGACCGCTTCGGGGCGGCAGCGGGTCCGGCCAGCTGGCCGGACCTCCTGGTCTCCCGGGGCGGATCCGCAAGTTGCAAAGGGTGACGGACATGGCTGTGCGCGAGCAGAGCCGGGCAAGGGTGGTCTACCGGCTGCCGGAGCCGCGCCGGGCCGGCGCCGGCGGCGGGCTCGGCCTGTTCGCCGTGCTGCTGCTCGGCGCGGTGCTGTTCCTCGGCGGCCTGGCGCTGGGGCGCGCGCTGTTCACCCCCTCCGCCCCCGCAGCCGCCTCCCGGGCCGGCGAGGCCCCCGCCGCCCAGGCCGGCACCGCCACCCAGACGACCACGCCGCCGGCCGCCGGCGCCACCACCGCCGCGCCCTTGGCGACCGGGGCGGCGACCAGCCGTGTCGGGCCCCGGCGGGTGCTGGACGGGGTGCCGGTCGGCTACGAGCACTCCGAGCAGGGCGCGGTCGCCTCCGCCACCAACTACACCACCGTGCTGGGCGGCCCGCTGGTGCTGGACCCGGTTGCCCGGCGGGTCGCGATCGACGTGCTGGCCGCCCCCAGCGCCCGCTCCTCGATGCAGCGCAGCTACGCGCAGGCCGCCCCGCTGATCGCCAAGGGCCTCGGGGTCACCGAGGGATCCGCCGACGCCGCCCAGGTGGTGCTGCGGGTCATCCCGGTCGGCTGGCGGGTCGTGCAGTACGACGGCAGCACGGCCACGGTCGCCATCTGGGCGACCGGGGTCGGCGGTGCCATCAACGGCACCCCGGTCCGCGAGGGCTGGGGCGTCACCACCATCAAGCTGACCTGGGCCGACGGTGACTGGAAGGAGCTTGGCGCCACCACCACCGACGGTCCGGTCCCGATCGCCGACGAGCAGACCCCAACCGCGCCCTCGGAGCTGGTACCGAAGGCCCGAGCGTTCAAGGAGTACCACTATGCGCCAGGTTCCTAAGCGCACCTGGGCCGTCCGGATCGCGGTGCTGGCCGCCCTGCTGGCCGGCGTGCTGCTGCTGGCCGCCCCGGCCGCGCTGGCCGACCCGGCGCCGCCGCCCGGCCAGACGCAGACCACCCAGCCCACCGACCAGGGCAACAAGTGCGACCAGATCCAGAACCCGGTGACCCGCAACATCTGCAAGGCCGGCGCCGTCAACCCGGCCAAGGCGGTCACCGGAGCGGTCAGCGGCGCCGCCGGCAACATCGTGGCCAGCGCCGGCGACAGCGCCCTGCGCAGCTTCACCTCGGCGGTTGCCTCGGCCGGCAAGTGGTTCCTCGGCAAGGTCGGCGGGCTGGTCAACGGCACCACCAGCCCCAACGTGGTCAACGTCGGCTGGTTCACCTCCCAGTACCGGGTGATGCTGGCGCTGGCGGTGCTGATCGCCCTGCCGGTCCTGTTCGTGTCGGTGGCCCAGTCGATCGTGCGCGCCGACGGCATGCAGGCGATCCGCTCGGCGTTCGTCTACCTGCCGGTGGCGGGCATCCTCTCGGCGGTCGGCCCGGCGCTGGCGCAGCTGCTGATCGACGCCAGCGACTGGATGAGCTCGGCGCTGGGTCATAACGCCTCCGCCGACGCCGCCAAGTTCATGAACGACGCCGGCACCGCCCTGGCCGGGCTGGGCGCCGGCACCGTCAACCCGGCGGCGCCGGTGTTCGGGGTGCTGCTGGGGGCGATGATCGTGGTGCTGGGCGCGTTCTCGGTGTGGCTGGAGCTGCTGCTGCGGGCCGCCGCGATCTACGTGTCGGTGCTGTTCCTGCCGTTCGCGCTGGCGGCGATGATCTGGCCGGCCGGCTGGCGCTGGTGCAAGCGGCTGATCGAGTTCCTGATCGCGATCATCTTCGCCAAGGTGTTCATCGTGGCGATCATCAACCTGGCCGCGGCCGGGCTGGCCCACGGCGGGCTCGGCAACCAGTTCGAGGGCGTGCTGGCCGGCGGGGCGCTGCTGCTGATGGCCGCCTTCACCCCGGTCGCGCTGCTGAAGCTGATCCCGCTGGCGGAGGCGGCGGTGGTCACCGCCGGGGCGCAGCGGGCGGCGCTGCGCCAGGCGACCCAGGGGGCGACCGCGCTGACCAGCAGCTCCTCGGTGGTGTCCTCGATGATCCAGACGCGCTTCCGCAGCGGCGCCGGCGCCGCCGGCGCGGCCGCCAGCGGCTGGGGGGCGCCGGCCGCCGCCGTCGCCGCCGGCGCGACCGTGGCCGGCGCGGCCCGCAACCGGGCCACCTCCAGCTTCGCGGCCATGAGCCAGGTCGGCGAGGGCCAGCCGGCCCCGCCGCCGAACGCCCGCGGCTCGGTCCGCCCGGCGCCGGCCTCGGGTGGCGACGGGACCGGCGGCGGTGCCGGCAGCGGCAGCGGCGGCGCCACCCGCCCGCTGCGCACGCCGCCGCCGGAACTTGCCCGCAGCGAACGAGGGAAGGATGCGTAGCACACTCGAGGTCCGCTACCGGTTCGGTCCGCTGGAACGCCGCGGGCTGATCGGTAGCCTCCGTCCCGGCCAGCTGGTGGTGCTCGGCGCGGCGCTGCTGGCCACCATCGTGGTGGTGCAGGCGCTGCGCAACGGCTTCGGCCTGGGCGTCGGCACCCTGCTGCTGTCGCTCGGCGGGCTCGGCACCTTCGTGCCGATGCACGGCCGCACCCTCAACGAGTGGGTGCCGGTGGTGGGGATCTTCTTCGCCCGCCGGGCGAGCGGCCGGCACCGCTACCGCTCCGGCGCGCCGGAGGCGGGCACCCGCTTCCGCGGCGGCGACGAGCCGGTGCAGCTGCCCGACTCGATCGGCAAGGTCGAGCTGCTGGCCTTCCCGTTCCGCGGGGTGGAGCTGGGGGTGATCGCCGACCGGGCGCGCGGCACCTACTCGGCGGTGATCCAGGCGCGGGCGCGCTCGTTCGTGCTGCTGGACCCGGCCGACAAGGCGCACCGGCTGGCCGGCTGGGCCGGGGTGATCGCCGGTCTGGCCCGCGAGGGCAGCCCGATCAGCCGGGTGCAGTGGCTGGAGCGGACCGCCCCCGACGACCCCGACGCGCTGTCGCGCTACCTGCGCGAGGCGATCGACCCCTCGGTCGGCCTGGACGCGCTGCCGCTGCAGAGCTACCTGCGGCTGACCCACGCGGCCGCCCCGGTCACCGAGCAGCACGAGCTGTACGTGGTGCTGCAGGTCAGCGCCAGCAAGGCCGCTCGGGCGATCAAGCAGGCCGGCGGCAAGGACACCGGCGCCTGCCTGGTGCTGGCGCGGGAGCTGGAGACGATGGCCCGCCGGCTGGAGAGCGCCGAGATCGAGGTGCTGCACGCGCTCGGGCCAAGGCGGCTGGCCGCCACCCTGCGGCTGGCCTACGACCCGCACGCCCGCGCCGACCTGGCCCGCCTGGCCAGCGTCGACCCCAACCGCGAGGGGGGCGTGTCGGCCCGCAATGCCTGGCCGCTGCACGCCGAGGAGCACTGGGGCTACTACCGCACCAACGACGTGGTCCACGCCACCTACTGGATCGCCGAGTGGCCGCGCATCGACGTCGGCCCCGACTTCCTGGCGCCGCTGCTGGTGCAGACCCGCTCGATGCGCGCGGTGGCGGTGACCATGGAGCCGGTCCCGCCGCTGAAGGCGATGCGCGCGGTCGGGTTCGCCAAGACCGCCGACGTGGCCGACGAGGAGCTGCGCGCCAAGCTCGGCTTCCTTGGCACCGCCCGCCGCCGCAACCAGGCCGAGGCGGTCGCCCGCCGCGAGCAGGAGCTGGCCGACGGCCACGCCGACGTACGCTTCTCCGGCTACATCACCGTCACCGCCGACAACCCCGAGGCGCTGGCCGAGGCCTGCGGCGAGGTCGAGCACGCCGCCGGCCAATCCCGCCTGGAATTGCAACGCTGCGACGGGGAACAAGAGTTGACATTTAGCTACACCCTGCCTTTGGGGCGTGGGTTAAAATGAGACTCCTCGAAGCCCGGGAGGAGTCTAATGTGTAGCGATCTGAATTGCAAGGTCGGCGAGGGCCTTTGCCACTGTGGCTGTGGTCAGCCGGCTCCCATTGCCAAGAAGACGACAACGAAATATGGGCACGTCAAGGGCGAGCCAATCCGCTACATTAATGGCCATTATCAACGGTCGAGGCGACTCTCGCCGGTCGATTACATCGTCGACGATATGACGGGTTGCTGGGTCTGGCAGCGTGGTAAGACCCACGGCGGCTATGGCGAGATGCGAGACGGCGGGCGCATGCGGCGCGCGCACCGCGTGTACTACGAGCGCTACCGCGGCCCGATCCCGGATGGCCTGCACTTGGACCACCTCTGCCGGAACCCCGCCTGCGTGAACCCCGAGCACCTCGAACCGGTCACCCCCAGGGAGAACACTCTGAGGGGAGACACGATCGCTGCCCGGCGCAAGGCGCAGACCCATTGCATCCGGGGCCATCCGTTCGACGAGGCCAATACCATTTGGGTGGGCAACGGACGAGCGTGCAGGGAGTGCCAACGCCAGGCGGTACGGGAGTCGCAACGGAAGCGTCGGGCCCGCCTCGCCGCTTCTGGCTCTCGCACACCCTACCCGCGGAAGCTGATCGAGGGGTTCCCGCCGGTCGACTACTGGCTCGACCCGGTCTCCGGCTGCTGGGTCTGGCAACGGCACCTCGGGCCTGAGGGCTACGCGCTCAAGCGGCGGGATGGGATGAGGATGCCGGCGCACCGCTACTACTATGAGCTCTACAAGGGCCCCATTCCCGAAGGACTGCTGATCGACCACCTGTGCCGCAACCGGGCCTGCGTCAACCCGGCCCACCTGGAGCCGGTGACCGCCAAGGAGAACGCGGCACGGCGACCCCCCAGGCGGAGGGCGGCCTCATGAGGATTAAGCCACGACGGCCGGCCCACCGGGTCACTACCGCCCACCTGCAGGCGGCCTACCCGTTCATCTCCGAGGGCGGCCTGGGCAGCGAGGGCGTCTACATCGGCCGCGACGTGTTCGGCGGCTCGTTCTGCTACGACGCCTGGTCGCTGTACGGCAAGGAGATCACCGGCCCCAACATGCTGGTGATCGGCCAAATTGGCTATGCTAAGTCAAGTTTAGTGAAAACGTTCCTTTGGAGACAAATGCTCTTTGGGCGAACTGCGTGGGTGATCGACCCGAAGGGGGAGTACGACCGGCTGGCGGCGATGTGCGGGGTGGAGCCGATCCGGTTCGCCAGCGGGGGGACGCTGCGGCTGAACCCGCTGGACCCGATGATCGGCGGGGACGCGCAGCTGGCGCTGCTGCGCTCGATCGCCGGGGTAATGCTGGGGCGCAACCTGCGGCCCGAGGAGGACGCCTGCCTGGAGCGGGCCCACCACGAGGCGGTGCTGGAGGCCGCCAACCGGGGCGGCCAGCCGATCATCCCGCAGGTGGTCAACCGGCTGCTGGAGCCGTCGGACGCGACCGCGCACGAGCTGCGCACCTCGACCGCGCGGCTGGCCGAGGACGGCCGCCAGCTGGCCCTGTCGCTGCGGCGCATGGGCGCCGGCGACCTGCGCGGCATGTTCGACGGGCCGACCTCGGCCGGGCTGAACCTGGCCGGCCGGCTGGTGGTGTTCAACCTGCGCGAGGTCAAGGACGAGGCGCGGCCGATCCTGATGGCCTGCACGGCCGCGTGGCTGCAGGGCTCCTGGGCGCGCAACGACGGGGTGCGCCGCATCGTGGTGCTGGACGAGGCCTGGGTGGTGCTGCGCCACCTGGCGATCGCCCGCTGGCTGCGGGAGAGCTGGAAGCTGGCCCGCCAGTACGGGGTGCAGAACGTCGCGGTGATGCACCGGCTGTCGGACCTGACCGCCGCCGGCGACCAGTCCAGCGAGCAGGTGCAGCTGGCCAAGGGCCTGTTGGAGGACTCCGAGACGCGGGTGATCTACCGGCAGTCGCCCGGCGAGGTCGAGCAGGCCAGGGAGCTGCTGGGGCTGACCCAGACCGAGGTGGAGCAGATCCCGATGCTGGAGCGGGGCGAGGCCCTGTGGCGGGTCGGGCGGCGCTCGTTCATCGTCCAGCACCGCATCGACCCGATGCTGGAGCGCGACATCGTCGACACCGACGCCAACATGGGCGTCCGCTCCGCGCCGTGGGCCGGGCAGCCGGCCGAGGCGGCCGAGGACGCGTCGTGAGCCTCCAGCGGGCGACCCGCCGGGAGGGGTCGTTCGACCAGATGCTGCTGATGGTGGTCGCCATCGTCCTGGGGACCACGGTGATGCTGTGGCTGACCGGCGAGGTCGCCGCCTTCGTGCACGCGCACGTGTGGCCGCGGGTGACCCTGACCGACATGGGCACGGTGCTGGGCCGCATCGTCCGCCGCCCGACCGACCCGGCCGCCGCCTGGCCGCCGGCGGTGCGCCGGCTGCTGCCGGGGCCGGTGATGTTCTGGTTCCTGTTCGTGGTGCTGGCGCTGGCCGCCTTCGCCCTGTGGACCTCGCTGCAGGCGCTGGCCCGCAGGCTGTTCCGGCGCATGGGCAGGGGCACGGTGGTGCGGCGGCCCGCCCCCGCCCCCGACCGGGTCGGGCCGGCCGGGTGGGCCAGGCCGCAGCTGCTCGGCGAGCTGTACGTGCGCGAGCACGTTCCCTGGCGGGTGACCCTCGGCCGCGTCAACGGCCGCCTGGTCGCCGCCGAGCCGCTGCAGCCGGTGATCGCCGTCGGCCCGACGCAGAGCCTCAAGACCGCCGGGCTGGCGATCCCGACCATCCTGGAGTGGGACGGGCCGGTGCTGGTCACCTCGATCAAGCCGGACCTGATCCAGACCACCATGTCGCGCCGCTGGCAGCGCGGGGAGGTGTTCCTGTACGACCCCGCCGGCGTCACCGACATGGAGGCCAACAGCTGGTCGCCGCTGCCGCGCTCCGAGACCTGGGAGGGCGCCTACCGGATGGCGCTGGCGCTGCTCGGCGGTGGCCGCGGCCACGGCGGCGACGGGCCGAGCGGGGCCACCCCCACCCTGCTGGCCTCGCTGCTGCTGGCCGCGTCGATCTCCAGCCGCTCCATGGCCGACGTGCTCCGCTGGGCGCAGCGGCAGGACACCGCCGAGGTGACCGCCGCCCTCAGCGTCGCCGGCGAGCCGGCGGCCGCCGACGCCTTCCAGTCGGTCGCCGGGCTGGACCGCCAGGCCCGCACCCAGGTGTACGGCGGCGTGCTGGAGGTGCTCGGCGTCTACTCCGACCCGGCGCTGCGGGAGTCGGCGGTCTCCTCCCAGCTCAGCGCCGAGCGCCTGCTGGACGGGCCGGCCAACACCGCCTACGCGATCCTCCCGGCCCACGAGCAGCGCCGGCTCGGGCCGCTGGTCGCCGCGCTGGTGCAGGACGTGGCCGACGTCGCCGCCGAGCGCTCCCGGGCGCGCGGCGCGCCGCTGGACCCGGCGCTGCTGGTGGTGCTCGACGACGCCGCCAACTCGGCGCCGCTGGCCGGCCTGGACGTGCTGGCGTCCACCGCGGCCGGCCACGGCGTGCAGCTGCTGACCTGCTTCCGCCACCTCGGCCAGCTGCAGGCCCGCTACGGCGACCGGGCCGAGGCGGTGCTCGACGGCCACCAGGCCAAGGTCATCCTCAGCGGCATCACCGACCCGCCCACCCTCGCGCACCTGTCGCAGCTGCTCGGCGACGAGACCATCCGCCACCTGGCCACCCCGGCCGCGCTCGCCAAGGCCGGCCAGGACAAGGGGGAGGCGCAGCCGATCCGTGCCCGCTACACCTCCCCGGCGGAGGCGCTGCGCTGGATCGCGCCCGGCCAGGGGGTGCTGCTGTACGGGCACCTGCCGCCCGCCTACCTGGCGCTGCGGCCCTGGTTCCGGGACCGGCGGCTGGCCGCCATGGTCTCCCCGGCCGAGGTCACCGAGCGGCGCTAGGTCGGGGCCGCGACGCCGACCACGACGTTGCCGACCTTCTGGCCCGACTCGACGTACCGGTACGCCTCGACGATCCGGTCCAGCGGGTAGCGCCGGTCGATGAGCGGCCGGAACGCCCCGGTCTCGATCAGGCCCTTGAGGTAGCCCATCGTCTCCTGGTTGCGCCTGGGGACGGAGAACAGCACCCTCCTGCCCCCGAACAGGGGCGTGACCAGCAGCCAGAGCAGGTTCTGCGACAGCGGGCCCGCGTCCGACGAGAGGTAGAGCCCGCGTGGTTTCAGCAGCCGCCGGCAGCGGACGAACGAGCTCTTGCCGACCGCGTCCAGGACCGCGTCGTAGGTCTGCGCGTCCCTGGTGAAGTCCTCGGCCTGGTAGTCGATCACCCGTTCGGCGCCCAGGCCCTTGACCAGCTCCACGTGCTCGGTGCCGCAGACCGCCGTCACCCGGGCGCCGAGGCTGGCCAGCAGCTGGACCGCCGCCGAGCCGATGGCCCCGGTCGCGCCGTTGACCAGGACGGCCTGCCCGCCGCGGACCTTGGCCTTCCGGATCATCGTGAGGGCGTAGTGCGCGCCCTCGCTGCTGGGGGCCGCCTGCTCGTACGTCAAGCTCGCCGGCATGGTCGCGAGCGCGTCGTCCTGGGGGACCGCCAGGTACTCGGCGTGCGCGCCGAACCGCAGCCCGGTGAACCCGAACACCCGGTCGCCGACCTCGAACGACGTGACGCCCGCGCCGACCGCCTCGACCCGCCCCGCGTACTCGTTGCCGAGGACCGTCAGCCGTGGCCTGGTGAGCCCGGTGAAGAACCGGACGACGAAGGGCTTGACCGCCAGCCACCCGCAGTCGGTCCGGTTGACGGTGGTCGCGTGGACCCTGACGAGCAGCTCGCCGTCCCCGGGCGCCGGCTTGTCCACCTCGGCGATCCGGACCACCTCGGGCGGGCCGTAGCGGGTGCGAACCGCTGCCTTCATGGGCGAACTGTACCGCCGGCCGCCAGGGAGGCCGCTGACCCTGACCGTTCAGCGGCCGGCGCGGGCGGCGGCCTGCACCGCCAGCTCGGCCAGCTCCAGCACGCTGCCGCCGAGCTCGCGCCAGCTCTGGTCGCCGCTGCCGTAGGCGCCGGCGCGGTAGCGGGCGTAGACCCCCTCCAGGATCGCCGCCAGCTTCCAGTAGCCGAAGGCCACGTAGTAGTCGAGCTGGCCGAGGTCGCGGCCGGAGCCCTCGGCGTAGGCGGTGGCCAGCTCGGCGCGGGTGGGGAAGCCGGGCAGGGTGGTCGGCGCGGCGCCCAGCGGGATGGCCGGGTCGTCCGGCTCGCTCCAGTAGACCAGCAGCAGGCCGACGTCGGCGAGCGGGTCGCCGAGGGTGCACAGCTCCCAGTCCAGCACCGCGCGGACCCGGCCGGCGGGGGAGAGGACCAGGTTGTCCAGCCGGTAGTCGCCGTGCACCAGCCGCGCCGGGCCGACCTGGGCGGGCACGTCCGCGACCAGGCGGCGGTGGGCCTCCTCCAAGGCCGGCAGCTCCCGGGTGCGCGACTGCTCCAGCTGCCGCTGCCAGCGGGCGAGCTGCCGCTGCAGGTAGCCCTCCCGGCGGCCGAGCTGGCCGAGGCCGACCTCGTCGGGGTCGACCGCGTGCAGGGCGACCAGCACCTCCACCAGGGAGGCGGCGGCCCGCCGGCGGCCCGCCTCGTCCAGGGCGGCCGCCACGGTCGCCTCGTCTCGGGGCACGACACCGTCGACGTGCTCCATCAGGTAGAAGGGTGCCCCGTTGACCTGCGGGTCGTCGCACAGCGCCAGCGGCCGCGGCACCGGCACCGGCGTGCCGTGCAGCCCCGCCAGGATGCGGTGCTCGCGGGCCATGTCGTGGGCGGAGGCGAGCACCCCGTGCAGGGGCGGGCGGCGCAGCACCAGGGTGGCGCCGGCGGCGTCGGCGACCCGGTAGGTGAGGTTGGAGCGGCCGCCGGCGATCGGCTCGAAGCGCAGCGGCGGCCGCACCCCCGGCAGCCGCGAGCTGACCCACGCGGTCACCGCCGCCGCGTCGACGCCGGCGACGGTGGTCATCCCACGCCGATGCGGCCGCGGGCGGCGGCGGAATGGACCGCGCCGGCCACGGCCGGGGCCACCGCGCGGTCGAACACGCTGGGCACGATGTAGTCGGGCCGCAGCTCCTCGTCGTGGACGCAGGAGGCGATCGCGTGGGCGGCGGCCACCTTCATCTCCTCGGTGATCTCGCGCGCGTGGGCGTCCAGCGCGCCGCGGAACACCCCGGGGAAGGCGAGCACGTTGTTGATCTGGTTCGGCTCGTCGCTGCGGCCGGTGGCGACCACGGCCGCGTGGCGGCGGGCGCCGGCCGGGTCGACCTCGGGGTCGGGGTTGGCCAGCGCGAACACGATCGCGTCGCCGGACATCGCGGCCAGGTCGTCCGGGTCGAGCAGGTTGGGGCCGCTCACCCCGACGAACACGTCGGCGCCCGCCAGGGCGTCGCGCAGGCTGCCCTGGCGCCGCGCCGGGTTGGTGTGCTCGGCCACCCACCGCTTGCTCTCGTCCAGGCCCTCCCGGCCGGGGTGCAGCACCCCGCGCCGGTCGCAGCAGACGATCTCGCCGGCGCCCTCGGCCTGCAGGATCTTGATGATCGCCACCCCGGCGGCGCCGGCGCCGGCCACCACCAGCCGGGTGTCGGCCAGCCGCCTGCCGACCACCCGCAGGGCGTTGCGCAGGGCGGCCAGCACCACGATGGCGGTGCCGTGCTGGTCGTCGTGGAACACCGGGATGTCCAGGCGCTCCCGCAGCCGCCGCTCCACCTCGAAGCAGCGGGGGGCGGCGATGTCCTCCAGGTTGACGCCGCCGTAGCCGGGCGCCAGCAGCTCCACCGCCCGCACGATCTCGTCGGTGTCCTGGGTGTCCAGGCACACCGGCCAGGCGTCGACCCCGGCGAACTGCTTGAACAGCACCGCCTTGCCCTCCATCACCGGCATGGCCGCGGCCGGGCCGATGTTGCCCAGGCCGAGCACCGCCGACCCGTCGGTGACCACCGCCACGGTGTTGCGCTTGATCGTCAGCCGCCAGGCGTCCTCCGGGTTCTCCACGATCGCCCGGCAGACGCGGGCCACCCCAGGGGTGTAGGCCATCGACAGGTCGTCGCGGGTGCGCAGCGGCACCTTGGAAGCGACCTCCAGCTTGCCGCCCAGGTGCAGCAGGAAGGTCCGGTCGGAGGTCTTGTGGACGTGGGCGCCGGGCACCGCCTCGACCGCGGCGGTGATCGAGCCGGCGTGGCGGGCGTCCGCGGCGTTGCAGGTCAGGTCCACGATCAGCCGGTCGGGGTGGGACTCGACGATGTCCACGGCCACGACCGTGCCGGCCGCCTCCCCGACCGCGGTGGTGATCCGCCCGATCCCCAGCGGGTCGGCCCCGAGCTGGACGCGCATGGTGATCGAGTAGGACGCGCTCGGGATCCCCACGGTCGTGCTCCTCGGTCGGCGACGGATATCGGCGCAGCCTACTCCTCCCTCCAGCGGCCCGAGGCGCGCCCCGACCCGCTGCTATTGACCCATCCTATTGAATCGATAGTGACAAACAATTGGATAAATACCTGCTGGCCAGCTACGGTGGCAAGCAGCTCCACGAGCCCCGCGACGGAGGTGCCAGCCGCCATGACCGAGCGAGTTGCCGAGCAGCAGGCCGACGCACTGGCCGCGGAGTGGGCCGCCGACCCGCGCTGGCAAGGGATCCGCCGCGACCACCGGCCCGAGGACGTGCTGCGCCTGCGCGCCAGCGTCCAGCCGGAGCACACCCTCGCCCGGGTCGGCGCGCGGCGGCTCTGGCGGCTGCTGGCCGAGCGCGACCACGTGCCCGCGCTCGGCGCGCTCAGCGGCATCCAGGCGGTGCAGATGGTCCGGGCCGGCCTGGAGGCCATCTACCTGTCCGGCTGGCAGGTGGCGGCCGACGCCAACCTCGGCGAGCAGGTCTACCCCGACCAGAGCCTGTACCCGGCCAACAGCGTCCCGGCGGTGGTGCGGCGGGTCAACAACGCCCTGCTCCGCGCCGAGCAGGTCGAGCGGACCGGCGGCGGCGACCCCGAGCGCTCCTTGCTCGCGCCGATCGTGGCCGACGCCGAGGCCGGCTTCGGCGGCCCGCTGAACGCCTACGAGCTGATGCGCTCGATGATCGAGGCGGGCGCCGCCGGGGTGCACTTCGAGGACCAGCTCGCCTCCGAGAAGAAGTGCGGCCACCTGGGCGGCAAGGTGCTGGTGCCGACCGGCCAGTTCATCCGCACCCTGCGGGCGGCGCGGCTGGCCGCCGACGTCGCCGGGGTGCCGACCCTGCTGATCGCCCGCACCGACGCGCTGGCCGCCACCCTGCTGACCAGCGACGCCGACCCCCGCGACCGGCGGTTCCTGCTGGGGGAGCGGACCGCCGAGGGCTACCAGCGGGTGCGGCCGGGCATGGAGGCGGCGGTCGCCCGCGCGCTGGCCTACGCCCCCTACGCCGACCTGCTGTGGTGCGAGACCTCCACGCCCGACCTGGAGCAGGCGCGCCGGTTCGCCGAGGCGGTCCAGGCCGAGTTCCCCGGCAAGCTGCTGGCCTACAACTGCTCGCCGTCGTTCAACTGGCGGCGGCACCTGGACGACGAGCAGATCGCCCGCTTCCAGAAGGAGCTGGCGGCGATGGGCTACCGGTTCCAGTTCATCACCCTGGCCGGCTTCCACGCCCTGGCGGCGGCCATGTTCGAGCTGGCCCACGGCTACGCCAACGAGGGCATGCCCGCCTACGTGCGGCTGCAGCAGCGGGAGCTGGAGCTGGAGCGGCTCGGCTACACCGCCACCCGCCACCAGCGCGAGGTCGGCACCGGCTACTTCGACGCGGTCGCCGAGGCCGTCTCCGGCGGCGCCACCTCGACCCTGGCCCTGGCCGGCTCCACCGAGGCCGAGCAGTTCTGACCGGACGCCCGCCTGAGCGGGGAGGTCTGACTTCGCCCGATTCCGGGTAGCATGCCCGAGGACCGGTCGAAGGGACGAGCCTTTGCCCAACGGTTGCGGGCGGACGATCGGCGCGGGCCTGCGCGGGCTCGCGGCCGGGCTGCTGGCGCTCTGTCTGCTCTGCGCCGGCCCGGCCGCCGCCGACCCGCAGCCG
>DASQWY010000143.1:0-5384 GCA_035640005.1 Actinomycetes bacterium | reverse complement strand
ACCGCCATCCGCACCTTCCAGCCGACCATGGTCCCGGGCCTGCTTCAGATCGCTGACTACGCCAGACGCGTCATGAGCCAAGGCAATCCTTCGGAACAAGCCGACATAGCTCAAGCAGTGGCCCAGCGGCTGGAACGTCAGACGATTCTCTATGACGAGTCCAAGGCCTTTGAGTTCATCATTACCGAGGCCGCTTTGCGCTGGCGGCCAGGACCACCACGTCTGATGCGGGCACAGTACGACCGGCTTGTCTCGGTGGCCAGCCTGCCCAATGTTGAGCTGGGCATCATTCCACTTGAGATCGAGGCCCCGGACGCCTACCTGCATCCCTTCGTTATCTTCGAACTGGGCGATGATCCGCTAGTGACGGTCGAAACCCTCTCGGCCCAGATGCAGGTCAACGACCCCCAGGAGGTGGCGGTCTACCGCCGCACGCTTGATCGCTACCGTCGTGCAGCACTCTGGGCAGACAAGGCCGTCCAGGGCTTGCGGGCAATGACCCCCGCACCCTAGTCGTACATGGGCGCTGACCTGCTGTGCTAGCCATGGCCAGTGCAGGTACCTAGCACGATCCTGTCTAGACCGGCACCAGTTGCTGCGCGCGCTCCAGGAAGAGCGCGCCGGCCAGGACGGCCACGACCACGAGCAGGATGCCCAAGGCGACGCGGCCGTTCAGCCAGGTCGCGGAGCGCAGCCGTTGCGCCGACGGCCCGGCGAGCGGGGAGGGATCAGCACGTGACAGGGTGGACGCTCCTTGGGTCGCGGAGCGGAGTGCGCCGAACATTCCGGATCCGGCGGCGCTCGGGCAAGCAGGCGATTAGCGGCACGTTAGCCACCTCCTCAGACGGTAAACAGGGTCTGAAGGATGCCTACGGAAGCTATTGAAGGCAACCGGCGGTGAAGATATTGTGGAAAGATCGTCGGCGGTGCGCCGTCCCCGTCAGGGCGCCCGGGTCACCGGTCGCGATCCGAGGAGGTCCCATGCCAACACCCGGTGTCGAGCCCCGCTTCTACACCTTGGAGGACGTGGCGACGATCCTGAACGTGCGGGTGGCGCAGGTGTACGCCCTGGTGCGCAGCGGCGAGCTGCCCGCCGTCAAGCTCGGCGGGCGGGGCGTGTGGCGGGTGGACCGCAACCAGCTGGAGGGCTACATCGAGCGGATGCACGAGCAGACCCGCGAGTGGGCCAGGCAGCATCCGCTCATCGGAGGTCCGGAGGAGCCGGAGGCAGGGTGACCAGGGCGATCGCCGCGAAGCCGAGCAGTCGTCGGGCCTTGACGGCCGGGCGACGGCGTGGCTCGCCCAGGTCGTGCTCGGCGACCTCGAGGTAGTCGCTGCCCACGGACTCGATCGTACCGGTCAGCCAACCACCGTCGGCCAGGTCCACGCGGACCGGCTCCCGCCGTCGGGCCAGCTCGCGGAGGGCGAGGGCCAGCCGCCACCTGAGCGGCGCCGCCGGGACGGGCCGCGGCCGGGGCGGCGCCGCCGGCAGCGAGACGCTGACCGCCGGTCCGAAGGGGACGAGGTGCTCGGCGGCGTCGCCGGCGCGCACCACGAAGAAGTCGGGGTAGCTGGCGATGGTCAGGCCGTGGATCACGCGCCCGCCGCAGCGGACCGTCACCTCGGCGCCGGCCAGCCGGGCGAGCTGCTGCCACAGGACGGTCTCGCCCACCCCGGCCCGGACGGCGGCGGCCGCCTCTTGGTCGGCCTCGTGGCGGAGGCCGGCTTCGAACTCGGCCTCCAGGTCGTCGAAGACGCGGCCGAGTGGCTGCTCGGGGTCGTCCATGGGGTGAATCTAGTCGCGGTCCCGGATCATCCACAAGTCATCCGGAGGCCATTGCGGCCTTCCCGTCGCCTTGATAAGTAAATGGAAGCAAACGAGAGACACTCGGATCTCGGGCTGGTGCCCGTTACGGTTGAGCGGAGGTCGGTGTGCGACAGACGATGGTCACGGCGGTGGCGGGTGCCGCCGCGGTCGGACGCCGCGAGCCGCCGGCGCGGGCGGCTGGTGGAGTGGCGCCGCTGGCCACGGGCGGGGTTGCAACGCTCCTGGTGCTGCTCGTGCGCGTGACGGGCGGCCCGCGGGCGCAGATCACGGTGCTCGCCGGCCTTGCCGAGGCGGGCGCCGACCCGGTCGGGGTCATGCTCGCCGCGCTCGGGCTGGCTGCCGAGCTGCTGGCGGCGTACGTCCTGCTGGCGCTGGTCCTGCGCCTGCTCGCCTGGCTCCCGGGAGCGCCCGGGCGGCTGGCGGGCGGTTGCGCCCGGCTGGTGACCGTGCCGGCGCTCCGGCGGGCGCTCGACGGGTTGCTCGGCGGCGCGATGCTCGCGCAGGTGGTGCTGGCTCCTCTGCCCGCCCGCGCGTGGCACGCGCCGCCCGCCCGTAGCCCTGGAGCCACGGTCGCCGCGTGGCCGGTGGCGGCGGCACGGGCGACCGGCGGATACCCGCCGGCGGTGGCCGTGCCGACAGGCGGCCAGGGGGCGCACGCCCGGCCGCCGGCGTTGCCGCCCTGGCTCGGGCTTCCGGTCGGCGCCCCGGATGACCGGCCGCCGCCCCCTCCGCCGCCGCGAGCGGACCTTCCCGCCGAGCGGGCCGGCCGGGACGGGGGCCGGGATTCGGGTGGGGACGCAGGCGCGGATGCGGCCGTCGGCGCGGACGGGGTGCGGTACACGGTCGCCGCCGGTGACTCGTTGTGGGCGATCGCCGCCGAGCACCTGCCGGCCAGCACCCGTTCGGACGGCGCCATCGATGCGTACTGGCGGCGGCTGTACGAGGCCAACCCGCGGGTCGTCGGCGGCGACCCCGACCTCATCCACCCGGGGATGCGCCTGCTGCTGCCACCGGACCGGGGAGGACGGCGATGAGCAGGCGGGCGTTGCCGGCGCCGCCGATCGGCGCGCTGGACCTGGAGGTGCCCGTGCCGCCGACGCCGGTCCCGAGGGGACGCTGGCGCGCGACGGTGGGGCTGCTGCTGTTCGCGCGGGTGGTGCTGTGGACGCTGGTCGGGGTCGGCGCCCTGCGCGGCCTGCTTCCCCTAGGTTCCGCGGGGCGGCATGCGGCCGCGCCGGCCGCGATCGACCGGCAGCTCGCTGGCGGCGTGGCGGCCGCGTTCCTTCGCGAGTACCTGACCGTGGACGGCGACCGAGCCGGACGGGCCGGCCGCCTGCGGCGCTTCACCGCCGCCGGTGTCGACCTGGACCGGGCGGTCTCCCTGCCCGCGGGCACCAGCCAGTACGCCGACCAGCTCGAGGCGGTCGGCGTCCGCCCGGCAGCGGGAGGGGCAGAGGTGACCGTCCTCGCCCACCTGCTGGAGATGGGTAGGGGCGGCTATCGGGACCGGGGCACGGTCGCCATGGTGGTTCCGGTGGCCGGCGGGCCTGGCGGGCTGGCGGTCCGGGGGCCTCCGTGGCCGGCGCCGCTGCCGGTCGACCGGTCGCTGCGGGCGCCGCCGTCCGGGTCGGCCGCTGGCTCGGGCTGGACCGGCTCCGGGGCCACGGCGGCCAGGAAGGTGGCGCGGCGCGCGGTTGCCGCGTTGCTGGCCGGGGACAGGGCGGCCCTCGCCCGGCTGGGCGGCGGGACGCCGCCCGCAGCCAGCTCGCTACCGAGTGGCTGGCGCGCCGGGCAGGTGACCAGGGTGGAGCTCGGCGGGCTGGCTGGTGCCCCGGTCGCGCAGGTGTTCCTGCTGGCCGCCGCCCCGCAGGGCTCGGCGCGGTACCTGGTCCCGGTCAGGGTATGGCTCTCGGAGGGCCCCGGCGGTCCGCTGGTGCGCCGGGTCGACGCGGGCGGCCAGGGTGGTCCGGCCACCCTCGACGGTCCCGGCGAGGGGTCGGCATGAGCGCCCAGGCTGGGCCGCCCGGGAGCCCCGGCGGTCGGTGACGGGCGCCCGGCGCGGTTGGCACGCCTACCGGCCGGTGGGTCGCAGCTGGCTGCCCGGGTGGGTGGAGGAGGTCGCCTTCGCGCTCGAGCGGCCGGTCGGGCCGGCGGCCGTGGCGTCCGCGCTGCTGTTGGTCCGTGCCGCCGGCCGGGGCCCGGCGGTGGCCCGTGCCTTCGGCACCGCCGCCCGCGAGGTGGAGCTGGTCGCCGGTCTGCGCCGGCCGGCCGGCCTGGAGCTTGTCCGGCCGAACCCGTTGCGGGGCGGCGAGCCGGTCGGGCCCGAGGCGGTCGCTGAGCACCTGCGACTGGCCGCCATGCGTGGTCTGGTCGCGCCGCTGCGCAGGCGCCGACCGGCTGGCGACCCGTCGGCGGTCGCCTGGCAGGCTGGCCCTGGAGCGGTGCTGACCTGCCTTGGCCCCTGGGGCCGGTCGGCGCAGGCCGTGGTGGCCCTGCACGGCCTGGGGGATCCGGCCGCGGTCGTGCCGGGTCCTGGTGGCGCGCTGCTGCTGCGGGCCTGTCGGGTGGGTCGGCACTGGAGGCTGGTCGCTGCCCTGGTCCTCGGTGCGGACGGTGACGCCGGTCCGGCCACTGTGCAGATGCCCGCGCCCGGCCCGGGCTGGCCGGAGCGGCCCGGGTCCGACCCGGACGCTCCGGGTGGGGCCGGCCTGGAGGACACGAGCGGGTCCGGCGCGGGTACCCAGGGCGGGTCCGGGGCTGAGGTCCCGGCCGCGCACGACGGGCCCCACCTGGAGGCTGGCGGCAGGTCCAGCCCGGACACGACCCCGGCGGGCCTGGGCCGAGTGGCGGTACGCCGCGCGGCGACGTTGTGCGGTGCCGGCTGGCAGGCGAGTGTCGTCGCCGGGGCCGCTGCCGTCGCACTCGCGCGGGCCGGGGATCCACGCCAGGCCGCGCCACGAGAGGGTGCCGGGGTCATGGACGCCGTCGAGGTCACGGCCTGGCTGGCGGCCTGCCTTGCCGCCACGGGCATGGCGGCCGGTCTCGATGACACGGCGCCCCCGGCGCCCCGGGGGGTCGGGCGTGGACAGCCGCGCCCGACCCGCGGCGCGCGCTAACGGCGCGGTCCCGACCTCACCCCGGCGCCGACGCTTCGGCGACCCCACACCGACCCCTGTGTACAACCCTGCCAAGTTGTCCCTCTGCCTGGCTATACTAGCCAAATCAGAGTAAACGAAGGCAAACATAATCTACCAGCCGCAAGGAGAGGCGATGACCAGCTCGACCCTCACCCTGCCTGACGACGAGGACATCCCCGCGGCCGCCGTGGTGACGAGCCCCGACGGCCTGCGCGCGTCCGAACGGGCATCGGACCCACCGAGCGGGCCGGGCGCCGCAGTGGAGGCGGGCCAGGCGCTGCGGCGGCTGGGCGCCGCGGCTCGGCCGGGCCAACCGCGGCTGCGACTGGCACCACCGTTGCCGGAAATCGAGGGGCGGGTGGGACTGGCGCCCCAGGCGCCGCCCGCGATCGACCTGGCAGCCGCCAGGAGCCGTTCCC
>DASQWY010000142.1:0-2612 GCA_035640005.1 Actinomycetes bacterium | reverse complement strand
GGATCACGTCGCTTGCGGATACGGTCAATCCTTCGAGCTGCGCTTTGGCGGCCGCACGCCGTAGCCATCACGGCGCCGTGATGACACTAGCGGCGACCGGCGGCTCCGAAGCGCTGACCGCGGCGTAGTCAGTCGACTTAGTTGCCGAGGAAGAACGCCGTCAGGATCGGCGCGACCATCTCCGGGGGAGCGCCGTGCCCCTGGCCCGGGAACGTGTGGCTGGTGGCGTTCGGGAGGATGCTGGCCAGCGCCTTGGCCCCCTCACGCATGAACGCGGGACTCACCTCGCCGTCAAGGACCAGCGTCGGCATCGTGACCCTCGACCATCGCCGGGCCGGCAGTGGCCGGCCGGTCATGTACGGGGCGGTGATGGTGGCGTCGTACGGCGTGGTGTGCGCCACTGCCTCCAGCGCCGGCCACCACGGCTCGGTACGCGCCCGCGCGACCGCCTCGTCGTTCATCCCCACGGTGGCGCGCATCCACAGCGCCAGCGCGTCACCGCGCCGGTCGGCCGCCACCAGACCGGCGAGTTGGTTGGCGAAGTCGGCGGGCATCGGCTCGCCGTCGACGATGAACGGCGGCTCGTAGACTGCCAGCTTGGTGACGCCCACGTCGCGGGCGGCGTCGAGCGCGAGGACGGCACCGGAGGAGTGCCCGAAGACGTTGGCGCTGCCCCCGGCGGCGCCGACCACCGCGATGAGGTCTTCGACCTCACGATCGGCCGCGTACGGCTGCGTGTCGCCGCTGTCGCCGCGTCCCCGCCGGTCGTAGGCGTACACGGTGAAGTGCGGGGCCAACAACTCCGCCAGCGGCGCGAACGTGGTGCGCGTGGCGAGCGCGGGGGCCACCAAGACGAGCGCCGGGCCGCTTCCGGTGCGGTCGGCGGCGATGGCGGTGCCATCCGCAGACGTGGTCTTGATCATCGGAATCCTCCTGGTCGGTCACGACCACTAGCCCGCAAGCCGGAGCTGCTCGTCAACTCCCGGACCGCGCGGCTGTCCTGCCAGCGTTCGAGCTGCCGGCGCAAGTCATACACCTGCTGCAAGCTCAGTGCCGTCCTGATCCTGGTGGCGATGCGCAATGCTTCGCCGGCCGTCCGGCAGGCCTGCTCGATCTCCCCCGGCCGAACGTGGACAGTAGCAAGTCCTGTGAGGAGACGAGCGCGGATCTTGGAGGAGGCGTCGAGCCTGGCGAGGCCGGCGTGGAGGCGGCCCTGGCGTCATCGAACCGGCGCAGGCGCACGTAGCACAGACCTTGCTCGCCGGCCAACCGTGCGCGGTCGAAGAACGAGACGATCGGCCGCACGCGGTCGGCCTCCTCGCTCGCCTCGATGGCAGCCTCGCTGCGTTCCAGGGCGCCGAGGGCGCCGCTGGCGTCCCCGAGCATAGCGCTCGCCTCGGCATCCAGGGAGGCTAACCACGCCCTGGTGGTCGGTGTCGCGTCGCTCGCGCGGAAGCCTCGTGTCTCCTCCCGGAGCACATGCAGCGTCGCTTGGGGGCTGTGCTCCCGGAAGGCGGGCAGGGTCCGTGACGCTGCCGAGCAGGTAGGCGCCAGGTGCCCGGTCGTTGGCCTCCTGGGCGGCCTGGATCCCGTTGTCGAAGTAGATCAGGGCGCGGTCGTGCTGGCCCATCGGCTGACAGCCAGCCGGCCTAGGCGACGACCTCGCCGGCGAGGGAGTACAGCCGCGTCTGGAGCTGCGCTGGCGGGTGCCCGTCGAGGGAGCTGGGTCACGGTTGCCAGGTGCCCCTGGACCGCGCCGGTGAGGGTAACGAGGGCAACGGTCGCCGGGCGGGGTGGTCGAGGAGTTGGCGACGCACCTGCGCGCACCGGGCCGACCGACCGACTACGTGTTCCGGGCGCCAGCGGGCGGGCCGCTGCGGATCAACGGGTTCCGCCGCCGCGTGTGGCAGCCGGCAACCCTGGCGGCGGGCCTGTCCGGGCTACGCATCCATGACCTTCGCCACACGGCGGTCGCGCTGTGGATCGCCGCCGGCGCCTCGCCCAAGGAGGTCGCCGCGCGGGCCGGGCACACCTCGGTCAGCTTCGTGCTGGACCGCTACGGCCACCTGTTCCCCGAGTCGGACGTGGCGCTGCGCTACCTGCTGGAACTGCTGTTCCGTGGGGCCACGGAACAACGACGGAACGCGGCCGGCTGAGACGCGAACAGGGCACCGTCAGCTTGCCTCGCTGTAGGTGCTCTGAGCTGGGATGATGCCCTGGTGGGCGTGACAGGTTTCGAACCTGTGGCCTCTGCCGTGTGAAGGCAGCGCGGCCCCTTCGGGCCGCTTCACGTGCCCACGCCACGCACCAGATCCTCGCAGCTCAGCGGCACCGCCAGCCCGAGGTCACACGGTGCGGCGCCCGGCATCACAAGGCATCGTTTCTGGCAAATCTCTGGCACGACGCTTCTGAACGAGCGCCGACGTACGAGGCCAGACCCTGGTGCACAGAGCGATCCACCAAGGAGCACATCCTTACCATGAATCTTGCGGTCACCGCTGTGCGGACCGGCGTTTCCGCAGGTCGCTGGCGACCGTAGACCGCCAAGTAATGTGCTCCACGAAAGCGGCGACGTCGGGCATCGCCATCACGCACCGTACGCACGGCGTTAC
>DASQWY010000141.1:0-5971 GCA_035640005.1 Actinomycetes bacterium | reverse complement strand
GGCGGGCCCGCCGCTCACCGGTCGCCTGGCGGCCCGTCCGGCAGCAGCACCCGGAACGAGGAGCCGCCGCCGCCGCGCTCCTCCAGCCAGGCGCGGCCGCCGTGCAGCTCGGCGAAGCGGGCGACCAGCGACAGGCCGATGCCGACCCCGGGGGCGTGGTCGGGCGCGGCCGGGCCGCGCCGGAACGGCTCGAACACGCTGGCCCGCACCTCCGCCGGCACGCCCGTGCCGGCGTCCTCGACCAGCACCAGCGCGCCCTCGGCGGCCGGCCGCACCCGCAGCCACACCGGCGTCCCCGCCGGCGTGTGCCTGGCCGCGTTGGCGAGCAGGTTCTCCACGATCCGCTCGACCTTGCCGGCGTCCACGCAGACGGTGACCGGCTCGGCGTCGACCTCCAGCTCGCGGCCGTTCAGCAGCGACCACTCGGCGGCCACCCGGCCGGCCAGCGCGGCCATGTCGGTGGGCCGGCGCTTGGGGGTGACGATCCCGCGCGACAGCCGGTCCAGGTCCAGCAGGTCCGACAGCAGCCGGTCCAGCTTGTGGCCGTTGGCGACCAGGCGGGCCAGCAGGTCGGCGCGGTCGACCTCGGCCAGCTCGGCCTCGGCGCGCTGCAGCGTGTGGGCGATGCCGATCACCGCGGTGAGCGGGGTGCGCAGCTCGTGGGAGACGGCGTCCAGGAAGGTGTTCTTCATCTCGTCGAGGTTGCGCAGCCGCTCCTCCACCTGCTTGGTGTCGGTGATGTCGACCAGCAGGCCCTGCCAGTAGGAGGGCCGGCCCGCCTCGTCGTGGACCAGCACGCACTCGTCGCGCACCCACTTCAGGCGCCCGTCGCGGGTGTAGGCGCGGAACTCGGCGCGGAACGGCTCGCCGGTGCGTTCGCAGCGCGCCTCCTCGGCCAGCACCCGCTGCAGGTCGTCGGGGTGGACGGCGCTCTTCCAGAAGTTCTTCTCGCCGGCCTCCTCGGGGGTGTAGCCGAACAGCGTCTCGATGCGGCGGTTGACGTACATGCGGGCGCCGCCGACCTCGAACTCCTCGCTGTAGACCACCGCGGGGATCTGCTCGACCAGGGTGCGGAAGCGGGTCTCGGCGGTGCGCAGCTGCTCCTCGGCGCGGGCGCGCTCGGCCAGCTCGTGGGTTGCCGCCTGGTACAGGCGGGCGTTGTCCAGCGCCACCGAGGCGAGCTCGGCGAAGCGGTGCACCTGCTCCAGCTGGCCGGGGGTGAAGGCCGAGCCGTGGTCGGTGTAGCCCAGGCCGATGACGCCGGTGACGTCGCAGCCGGACAGCAGCGGCACCCCGAGCACCGCGCCGAACCGCCCGGTGAGGTCGCCGTCCACCCGCCCTTCCCAGCGCCGGTAGTCGGGGACCGCCAGCGGCTGGCCAGTCTCCCAGACCCGCCCGGACAGGCCCTCCCCCTTGTGCAGCCGCACGCCCACCAGCCCGCCGTAGGCCCCGGTGCCGACCCGCAGGACCATCGCCTGCTCGTCGGCGTCCAGCAGGCAGAGGTAGCCGTGCGGGGTGCCGACCACGTCGGCGGCCCAGGCGACGATCCGCTCCAGCAGCCCGCCGGCCGCCGCGACCCCGTCGACCGGTCTCGCCGCCTCCCCGTTCACCGGGGCACCCCTCCGGGGTTCCCCGGACCCCTCCGCGTTCACCGGGCGAGCACCTCCTCCATCGCCCCGGCGACCTCCTCGAAGGCGGCCCGATCGTAGAGGGCCACCACCACGGTGCGCACCGAGGTGCCGCCGGCGGCGCAGTGGTCGCGGATGGCGGCGGCCATCGCCGCCGCCGCGTCGCGGTAGGCGACCCCGCCGACGCCGGTGCCGAGGGCGGGCAGGGCGACGCTGGCGAGCCCGTCGGCCGCGGCCAGCCGCAGCGCCGCCGCGGTGGCGCCGCCGACCGCCTGGGCGCTGGCCGGCCGGCCCGGCGCCATCGCCGCCGCGTGCAGCACCGCCTTGACGCCGCGGTCGCCGAGCCGGCCCGGCCCGGTGCGGACCGCCTCCCCCACCGGCCACGGGCCCTGGGCGACCGCCTCCCGCTCGACCTGCTCGCCGGCGGCCCGGCGGATCGCGCCGGCCACGCCCGCGCCCAGCCAGCCCTGGTTGTTGGCGGCGTTCACGATCGCGTCGACGGCCAGCTCGGTGATGTCGCCCTGCCAGGCCCGCACCTCGGTCGCGCCGCAGCGGGCAAGCAGACGACCGACCGCGGCGTCGTCGTCGCTCACTGTCCCTCCGCTCCGAGATGCAGGGTCCGCCGTCCAGGGGACACCGTACCTCGTGCGCCCGCGGGGATCACGTCCGCGGTTGCCTGGCCTCCTCGTACAGCGCGTGCAGCCACAGGTCGGCGAGCGTCTGCACCAGCACGTCGCGGTCCAGCGGCTCCTTGCGGACCGCCCGCAGGAACATGCTCTGCTCGGCCATGGCGGCCAGCGCGGTGGAGGCCGTCCACGGGTCCACCGAGCGGGCCAGGCCCTGCGTGGCGGCCCGCTCGACGTTGCGGGCGATGCGGCCGACGAACTGGCGGCGCACCTCGTCCAGCACCCGGCCCAGCTCGGGGTCCTGCACCGAGGCCACGCTCCACAGGGCGATCAGGTCGGCGTCGCGGTCGTACAGGTCCGAGAGGCCGCCGAGCACCTCCACCAGGCTGGCGCGCACGTCGCCGGGGCGCCACGCCTGGCCGGCCAGCTCCATCACGGTGGCGGCGTGCTCGTGGATCAGCGCGGCCAGCGCGGCCCGCTTGTTCTTGAAGTAGGCGTAGAAGGTGCCGTGCCCGACGCCGGCCCGGCTCACGATGTCCTCGACCCGGGCCGGGCCGTATCCCAGGTCGGCAAAGGCCCGCCGTGCGGCGACGAGGAGGCGGGCTCGGGTCTCCTGCGCGGTTGGCACGCGCGAAGGATAGCCGAGCGGAGGTTTCTCAGCCGTTCCTCAGGGGTCAGAACTACAATCGAAGCCCGAGTGCTCAGGAAAGGAGCCAGCGCCGGTGGCCACCACGCGCCCCGACACAGGCGGCATGGACGACCTGGCCGCGTCGTTCGACAAGATCCGGGAGAACATCGAGCGGGTCATCGAGGGCAAGACCGAGGTGGTGCGGCTGGCCCTGATCGCCTTGCTGGCCGAGGGGCACGTGCTGATCGAGGACGTCCCCGGGGTCGGCAAGACCATGCTGGCCAAGGCGCTGGCCCGCTCCATCGACTGCTCGGTGCGCCGCATCCAGTTCACCCCCGACCTGCTGCCGTCCGACGTCACCGGCGTCAGCGTCTTCAACCAGGAGCGGGGCGACTTCGAGTTCAAGCCGGGGGCGATCTTCGCCAACATCGTGCTCGGCGACGAGATCAACCGCGCCTCCCCCAAGACCCAGGCGGCGCTGCTGGAGTCGATGGAGGAGCGGCAGGTGACCGTCGACGGCGTCACCTACCAGCTCGGCGTGCCGTTCATGGTGATCGCCACCCAGAACCCGATCGAGCACGAGGGCACCTACCCGCTGCCCGAGGCGCAGCGCGACCGCTTCATGCTGCAGCTGCAGATCGGCTACCCGACCAGGCAGGCCGAGATCGAGATCCTGGAGACCCACGGCCGCTCCACCACCCTGGTCAGCGAGCTGGAGCCGGTCGCGGAGGCGCCGACGGTGGCCGAGATGATCGCCGGCTGCCGCACCGTGCACGTCGCCGACAGCCTCAAGCGCTACATCGTCGACCTGGTCCGGGCCACCCGCGAGCACGCCGACCTGGCCCTCGGCGCCAGCCCGCGCGCGGCCCTGTCGCTGCTGAAGGCGTCCAGGGCGGCGGCCGCCACCGCCGGCCGCGACTACATCGTCCCCGACGACATCAAGGAGCTGGTCACCCCGGTGCTCGCCCACCGGCTGATCACCGCGCCGGAGGCGCAGATGATCGGCCGCACCCCGGCGGACGTGCTGGCCGACATCGTCGAGTACGTGCCGATCCCGATCCGAGGGCGGGGCCAGGGGTAGATGGGGCTGCGGGCGTTCACCCCGCGGGCGCTCGGCTTCGCCGCCGCCGCCGCCGCGCTGTACCTGACCGGCCGGCTGACCGGCGTGCCCGAGCTGTACATGCTGGCGGTCGCCGCGCTGGCGCTGCCGGCCGGCGCGCTGCTGGTGGTCACCTGGGGCAACTACCGGCTGGCCTCCAGCCGCACGGTGCGGCCGGTGCGCACCTCGGTCGGCAACCGCATCCAGGTCACCCTGCGGGTCGACAACCCGGCGCGGCTGGAGACCGGCGTGCTGCTGCTGGAGGACCGCCTCCCCTACCAGCTCGGCCCCGGCGCGCGCTTCGTGGTGCCCGGCATCCCCGGCGACGACCGGGAGGTGCTGCACTACGACGTGCGCGCGGCCGCCAGGGGCCGCTACACGATCGGGCCGCTGGCGGTGCGCCTGTCCGACCCGTTCGGGCTGGCCCAGGTCACCTCCGAGCTGGCGGGGACCTCCGACGTGATCGTCCACCCGCGGGTGGAGGCGCTGACCGCGCCCGGCCTCGGCGGCGAGCTGGCCAGCTCGGCGACGACCAAGGTCCGCTACCTGTTCACCCAGGGCGAGGAGTTCTACACCACCCGCGAGTACCGCGACGGCGACGACCTGCGCAAGGTCCACTGGCGCTCGTCGGCCAAGCGCGGCCAGCTGATGATCCGCCAGGAGGAGCGGCCCTGGCAGGCGCGGGCGCTGCTGGCCGTCGACCTGCGCCGCGACGCCCACCGCGGCCAGGGCGGCCGCGCCTCCTTCGAGCGGATCGTCTCGGCGGCGGCCTCGGTGGCGGTGCGCCTGGGCGCCTCCGGCTACCAGCTCGCCCTGGTGACCGACGACGGCCGGCAGGTGCGCCCGGCCGGCGCGCAGGACCAGGCGACCGCCATCCTCGACTTCCTCGCCAGCGTCGAGCCGACCACCGCCGCCCCGTCGCTGCTGCCGCTCGCCGACCGGCTGGCCCACAGCGCCGGCGAGGGGCTGCTGGTGGCGGTGCTGGCGGTGCCGAACGCCGACGAGGCGGCCGCGCTGGCCCGCTGCCGGCTGGCCTTCGGCGGCGCCCTCGGCCTGCTGCTGCGCACCGACAGCTGGCTGGGCCTGGCCAGCCGCGAGCTGACCGCCGCCGACGCCCAGGCCGCCGGCATCGCCGCCCTGCTCGAACGGGCCGGCTGGCGCACCGCGATGCTCACCCGCTCCCAACCCCTGGACGACCCGTGGCGACGACTGACAGCGCCGTTGGGGCGCGCAACACCGACACCGCCCAGGCGCTAGCGCTGGCGGGCCTGCTGGCGGGAGCGTCGCTCTCGCTGGCGAGGCTGTACGACGGCAACAAATGGTGGCTGCCGACCTGGCTGACGATGGCCTCGGCGCTGGGGCTGGCGGCGCTGCTGCGGCGCATGGGCGCCGGCCAGCTGCTGTCGCTGCTGGTGATGGCGGCCGGGTTCGTGGTGGTGGCGGCGGTGCTGCTGTTCCCCGAGACGCTGCTGCTGGTGGTGCCGACCCGGGCGACGCTGGCGGCGATGTGGCAGGCGACCAGCCTCGCCCTGCAGGGGGTGCGCGACAAGGCCGCGCCGGTGGACGTGACCCGGGAGTTCATGCTGCTCACCTGCTTAGGCGCATGGGCGGTGGCCACCGCCGCCGACGGCCTGGCCTTCCGCGCCCGCCAGCCGCTGCTGGCGCTGGTCCCCGCCCTCGGCCTGTTCGTGTTCCCGGCGGTGGTGCGGCCGACCAGCCCGGCCTGGTACACCACCTGGTTCCTGTTCGGCGCGGCCGGGCTGCTGCTGTTCGAGGGGCGGGCGCGGCTGGCCACCTGGGGCCGCTGGGTGTCCAGCGCCCGCAGCCGGCCGCAGACCGGCTGGCGCCTGCCGAGCACGCCGGCGGCGTCCGCGGGCCGCTGGCTGGCGCTGGCCGCCTCGGTGCTGGCCCTGACCGTGCCGTGGCTGCTGCCCGGCTACGGCCAGCCGGCGCTGCTGGACCTCAAGAGCAGCCCCGGCACCGACGCCGG
>DASQWY010000140.1:0-3979 GCA_035640005.1 Actinomycetes bacterium | reverse complement strand
ACCCGTGCCGGGTTCCCCGGACCCCTCCAGGGCCATCCGGCCGGCCAGGGTGCCGGCGGCGGCGGCGGCGGCGAAGAACGCCGGGTCCTGGTCGGGGCCGCGACCCATGGAGGTGACCTCCAGGCCCCAGGCGGCCAGCAGTTTGGCCGGGTCGGGCGTGGCCACCGGCACCAGCTCGTGGCGGCCGGCCACGCCGGCGTCGGCGAGCTGGCGGTCGACCAGCTCCGCCAGCGCCGGGTCGGCGAGCCTGGGCACCGCCACCGCCGCGCGGGCCAGCGCGAGCCGGCCGAGCGCGGTGAGGCTGTGGTGGCTGGCGCCGTGGTGGCGCTCGCGCGGGTCGGCGCCGGACAGGCGCAGGCAGGCGACCGGCCGGCCGCCCAGCGCGGCCGCCGCGTTGACCGCCTCGGCGACCTGGGTGCCGGAGAAGCCGAGGGCGGTGCCCGAGCCCATCCCGCCCGGCCCCTGCGCGACCACGGTCACGTCGGCGCCGAGCACCGCCCTGGCCGCGGCCAGCGCCGAGTACGGCGAGATCGCCTCCAGGTCGCCGCCGAACGCCTGCCCGGCGGTGACGGTCCCGGCCAGCAGCCCGGCCGCGCGCATCTCCGCGGCCAGCCGCGAGAACGCCAGCGGCAGGGCGCCGCCGTCGGTCAGCACGTAGGCGACCCGCAGCCGGTCGGCGACCGCCCGCGCGGCCGCCGCCACCAGCGGCACCATCGAGTGCAGCTCGGCGCAGACCACCGGCATCCCCGCCAGGTCCCGGCAGGCGGCCACGGCCGCCCGGTGCGGGCTGCCCTCCTCCTCGACCGCCAGCACGCGCACCTGGGCCGGGGTGTAGCGGGCCTTCATCACGTGCCCGGGGCCGGGGTCGTCGACCGGCCCGCCCAGCCGCGCCATGACCAGGTGGAAGCCGCCGGTGCCGAGGCCCAGGGCGACCGCGGTGGTGTTGAGCACCACCCGGTCGCCGGCGTCCACCGGCCCGGTGACCTGGTCGTAGCTGATCGCGGTGGCCTCGCCGGGCTCGCCGTCGACCGCCACGCGCAGCTCGGTCGCCCCGGGCCGGCGGCGCAGCACCGCCGTGACCCGCCCGTTGCGGATGCGGACCACGCCGCTCAGCGCCCGGGCGGCTCGGCCGCGCGCAGCACGTAGGCGCACATCGGGTCGCCCGCGCGCATGTGGGCGACCCGCTCGACCTCGATGCCGGGGCCGGCCAGGTCCTTGAACAGGGCCAGCTCGTGGCCGCAGGCGGTCGGCCAGCAGGCGGCCACCCGGGCGATCGCGCAGTTGTGCTCGCGGACCACGAACTCGCCGTCGCCGGCGGCGGCGCAGTCGGCCATGTAGCCGTTCTCGTCCTGCATGGCCGCCAGCGCGCCGGCCACCTCGGCCAGCGGCCGGTCCTTGGTGCGCCCCGCGTTCAGCTCGGCCAGGGTCTGCTGGCGGTGGTCGAACAGCCGCTCGATGGCCGCCTCGCCGAACTCGTTGCCGGCCGCGTCCAGCAGCTGCGCCACCAGCTGGTGGTAGTTGCGGGGGAACAGCTCGTGGCCGGGCTCGGTGAGGGCGTACACGTAGGCGGGCCGCCCGCGGCCCTGCTGGCGGGTGGTCTGGCGGACCAGGCCGTCCTGCTCCAGCGCCTCCAGGTGGCGCCGCACGGCCACCCCGGAGACGTGCAGCGCGGCGCCGAGCTGGGCCACCGTCTGCGGCCCGTTCCGCTTGAGTAGGTCGAGGACGCCGCGCCGGGTCGGTGGGCTGCCTGCCGCCTCGCTCACGCTGGCTCCAGAGGCTCCTGGAGCGGCGCCGGCCCCGGCGCCGCTCGATCGGGCTCGACCAACATCGTGCCAGGCTAGCGGCGAACCTCCTGCCAGGGCAACGACGGCCGCCCCGGCGAGAAACGCGTTGCCGCGGTCTGCGACCATTGGAGGGGCCACGCCGACCCCGAGGAGACCAGCCGGTGCCGCCCCCAGCCGCCGACGTCCACGTCGCCGACCTGCGCAAGACCTTCGTCGTCCCGGTGCGGGAGGAGGGGCTGCGCGCGGCCGTGCGTGGCCTGTTCGCCCGCACCCACCGCGACGTCGACGCGGTCGCCGGCGTCTCCTTCGAGGTCGCCGCCGGCGAGGTCGTCGGCTTCCTCGGCCCCAACGGCGCCGGCAAGACCACCACCCTGAAGATGCTCTCCGGCCTGCTGTTCCCGACCGCCGGCGAGGCCTCGGTGCTGGGGCACGTCCCCTGGCGGCGCGAACGGGCCTTCCTGCGGCAGATCGCGCTGGTCATGGGCAACCGCAACCAGCTGCAGTGGGACATCCCCGCGCTCGACTCCTACCAGCTCAACCGCGCCATCTACCGCATCCCCGAGGCCGACTTCCGCCGCACCAGGGACGAGCTGGTCGAGCTGCTGGAGCTCGGCGAGCTGGTGCGCAAGCCGGTCCGCAACCTGTCGCTGGGGGAGCGCATGAAGGCCGAGCTGGTCGGGGTGCTGCTGCACCGGCCGCGGGTGCTGTTCCTGGACGAGCCGACCATCGGGCTGGACGTGACCATGCAGAAGCGCATCCGCGCCTTCCTCGCCGAGCACAACCGCCGGCACGGCTCCACCATCCTGCTCACCAGCCACTACATGGCCGACGTGCTGGCGCTGTGCCGGCGGGTGGTGGTCATCCACCACGGCCGCATCCGGTTCGACGGCGACCTGGCCGCGCTGACCGCGCGGTTCTCCGCCTACAAGACCATCACCGTCGCCCTGCAGGACCCGCCGCTGCCCGACCCGGGCAGCTACGGCGAGCTGGTCGCCGCGGAGGGGGAGCGGGTGGTCCTCAAGGTCCCCCGCGCCGACGCCTCCCGGGTGGCCGCCCGGCTGCTGGCCGACCACCTGGTCACCGACCTGACCATCGAGGACCCCCCGGTCGACGACGTGATCGACCGGGTCTTCACCGACCAGCCGGCGCCATGAGGCCGCGTGGGCTGGCCGACCTGTACCTTGCCACCATGCGGGTGGCCGTCCAGGAGCAGTTCCAGTACCGCGCGGCCAACTACGCCTACACCATCGGCATGATCGCCGAGCCGGTGATCTACCTGGTCGTCTGGTCGGCGGTGGCGCGCGCCCAGGGCGGCGCGGTCGGCGGCCTGACCCCCGGCGCGCTGGCCGCCTACTACGTGGTGTGGACGCTGGTGCGCACCATGAACATCGTCTTCACCCCGTACGGCTGGGAGTGGCGCATCCGCGAGGGCCAGCTGTCGGCCATGCTGCTGCGGCCCGTCCACCCGATCCACCACGACCTGGCCTACTTCGCCGGCTGGAAGGTGGTGGCCATCCTGCTGTGGCTGCCGATCGCGCTGGCGCTGTCGCTGGTGTTCCATCCCGAGCTGCACGTCACCGCGCTGGAGGCGGCCGTCTTCGTGGTCGCCATCTGGGGCGGCTACCTGATCCGCTCGATGCTGCTGTGGGTGCTCGGCATGGTCAGCTTCTGGACCACCCGGGTGAGCGCGCTGTACGAGCTGTACTTCACCGCCGAGCTGCTGCTGTCCGGGCGGCTGGTGCCGCTGGCGCTGATGCCGGCGTGGGCGGCCGGGCTGGCCGGGGTGCTGCCGTTCAAGTGGACGTTCTCCTTCCCCATCGAGGTGCTGGTCGGCGACCTGCCCGCCGGCCAGCTCGCCGCCGGGGTGGCGATGCAGGCGCTGTGGACGGCGGCGGGCGCGCTGCTGGTGGCGCTGGTGTGGCGGGTCGGGGTGCGGCGCTACACGGCGGTGAACAACTGATGGCGGCGCGCCTGCGCGAGCTGCTGCGCCCGTTCACGCTGGCGTGGCTGTCGTTCCGCGTCGGCGCGCTCACCGAGCTGCAGTACCGGGTGAACTTCTTCGTGCAGCTGTTCCAGTCGCTGGTCTCCCTCGGCACCGCCCTGGTGGTCCTGGCGCTGGTCTTCAGCCACACCCCCGAGCTGGCCGGCTGGTCGCGGGACCAGCTGCTGGCGGTGGTCGGCGTCCACTTCGTCAT
>DASQWY010000139.1:0-4823 GCA_035640005.1 Actinomycetes bacterium | reverse complement strand
CGCCGCGGGCGTCCCCTCCCGCTTGGCCACCACCGTGTAGCGGTCGGTCTGCTCGACCACCCGCTCCACCTCGGGATCAACGTGGGCATGGACCACGGCGAACTGGGTCGCGTCGGCCCGCAGCGCCTCGTACTCGGCGATCGTGATGGCGATGAGGCGGTCGCACTCCAAGTGCCCGCACTCGCACAGGATCCGCACCTGCCCCTGGATGGTGGCCTCCAGGTGCGCCTGCTCGATCTGCTCGTTGATCTGCCGGGCGGTCGCCTCGTTGCGGGCGACCCGCTCCTCTCGGCTGCTCACCACTCATCACCTACCAGGACTCCACCACTTACATCCCGGACCGTCAACAGGACGCTGGGAGGCTGGCGCGCGGGTCGCTCCAGGCCGTCGCCAGGCCATCGCCAGGCCGTCCGAGGTCGACCAGCGGCGGCAGACGACGGCAACCAGTGAGGGACAACTGCCCTGCTCATGGGCATGACCGAGGCTGGCGGGCCAGGTGGCGAACCGCCAGGATCACAACTACGAGTTCCGGTGGGCCGGCTCGTCCAGGGCGTTGCTCACTTCGGCGGCAGCCTCGTCCTGGTCAGGGGCGACGCCCTTGTGGACCGCGTGGCCCTCCAGGCTGATGAGCCACGGGTAGACGCCCGGCCGGTTGGCGTCGATCCGGACGGCGTGGCGGCCGTACCGGGCCGTCCAGACCCTGTGGCCCGCGTTCTCCTTAGACTCCTACTGCACCCTGGCCATGGCGGGATCGTACCTCCGGCCCGAGCGCCGGTCTCCTGGCGGAGCCGAAGCGCGAACGGACTGCCGGCGGGGCCGCCTGGGGCCGCGGCTCAGCGGTCAGCAGCGGTCAACCACGGTGCCCAGCGGACAGTCAAATCCCCAGGTAGACAGCCGTATCGGCCGGTCAGGGAGGCGCCGTGCCGTATATGGCATGCAAGAGGTCAGCGCCCCCCGACCATGGCGAGGGGCGCTCTGGCCATCACAGAGTGGGGCTAGCTGAGCCCTAGCTTGCCCTGCATCCCTGGCCTCCTACGGGATGAGGTGGTAGGTGAGGCGCACCGCATTGGCCAGGAACCGGACGGTTACCTGCCCGCGCGCGTTCTGGTAGGCACCGGTGCCGCCGGTCACCCCCACGGTGAAGGTCTGCCCGGCGCCGGCGACCCCCTGGGCCGCGATCTGCCCCTTCGACAACGACGCGGTGAAGACGGCCTGGATGGCCATCGGCTGCAGCGAGGTGAACTGGAACTGGACGTCCAACGTCCCGACCCTGGTGCCGGCCCGGTTGAACAGCGGGCTGTGGACGACGCCCTCGTCGCCCTGGCTGGGGCCGACCGGCGGGTTGTCGATGTCGGTCTGGGTCTCGTTGCGGCTGATCACCACGATGGTCGTGGCGGTGGTGATGTCCGGGCCGGGTAGGGCCTGGCTGGGCGCCGCGGTCGCGGCGGCGGGCATGCCCCAGGCGTTGGTGGCGTTGGTGGCGTTGGTGGCGGGGGCCTTGGGGGAGGCGGAGGCGATGGTGATGCCGCCGGCGAGCAGGCCGAGCAGGGCAAGGCCGAGCAGGACGGCGCTGAGCTTTGTGCGCACGGTGTTCTCCCATGGTCGCTGGGACGTCAGCTGGGATGGCGGCACAGGGGGATGCGGCAAGCAGCGGCACCCTCGCGCACCAGGCGCACGCGGGTGCCAAGGTCAGCCGTCCAAGGCGACCACCCCCTGGGTCAGCCGGAGCAGCCACCGGAACCTACGACCGCCGTGGAGGGTAAGGAATAGGCCAACCGGCGTAACTAGGACCCGATGCGGCAAGGGTCGCTACGGCGTCCTCCGTAGTGGCGCCATCCTCACCGACAATCCCGGCCTCTTCGGAGAACCGCAGGGCGCGCGGCTTCACGCCCAGGACTCGGCACAGAAGGAGTCGGGCGAGTTCGCGGCCGCCGCGCCCGCCGCGGACGGGACCAGCGCCAGCGGTACACGCTGGGTCCACGCCCAGGCGGCGGCGAGGGGAGCGCCGCGGGCACCAGCGGTCACTACCGGCCCGCGCAATCGCGGTCAGTGCCGCGACCCGGCCATGAACGGGCAATCCTCCAGGAGACGGGCCGGAGTTTGGGTCTCCTGGCCCACGCTTGCCCTTGTGGGCATGGCGTGCCGGCTATGCCGCTTGACGGCTACCACTGCCGTCGTGGGGTGCCGACCGGCAGGTCAGCTCGTGCCGGCTGGCAGCACCCTGGCGAAGCGCAGCAGGTCGGCCAGCTCGAAGTGGCCGGGCTGGGCGGCGGGCAGCGACGGGGCCCAGCCGGGCGTGCGCAGGATGGAGTCCTCGCTGCGCCGCACCAGCCCGACCAGCACCTCCGCGACGATGGTGCTGCCCACCGGGCCCAGGCGCTGCCCGCCGCCACCATCGGGGTGCTTGGCCTCGGCCAGCAGGTAGTACCACAGCGGCGTGCGCTCCAGGAACCCAGCGTCGCGCAGCAGCGTCGCCTGCTGGGGGCTGGCGGTGGCCGCCTCAAGCTCCCCGGCCTTGAGGGCCTTCAGGTGCAGGTGCTTGGCGACGGCCTGGCCGGTCGGCATGCGCAGCCCGTAGCCGCGCAGCAGGTTGCGCACCGCCAGCCGCGCCGCGTCGGCCGGCCGCTGTTCCTGCCCTTGCAGGTCCTGCAGGTGAAACAGCCCGTCGGCCAGCTTGGTGTCGATCCGGCGGGCCCTGTTGGCCGCGCCACCACCGGCGCCGGTGTCCACGAAGCGCTCCCACTGGATGATCCAGTTGTCGGGCAGGGTGTCGAACTCGCCGAGCTGGCCGCTCAGGGCGGTGAAGGTGAACAGCAGGCCCAGCGTCGCCGGGAAGGAGGGCTCGCCGCTGCGGTTGAAGTTCAGGTTGAAGTCGTAGTCGTTACGCACCATCGAGTGGCCGAAGCGGTAGGCGGCCACCGTGAACTCCAGCGGCAGGAAGAACGGCTCGGCCAGCGCGTCGTACCAGCGGTTGCCGTGCTCCAGGATGCGGTCCACCACCTTGGGGTCGGCGACCCGCCTGAGGAAGTCGTGGACGACGACGTGCTGGTAGTGCTGGCGAAGCACCCGCCGCGCCTGCGCGAACGTGCGGCCCTGGCCGACCAGCCGGTTGTGGGCCTTGAGGAATGCCAGGTGCAGCTGCCCCACGACCAGGTTCTCGTCGTTGCGGGGGTCGCCGATCCGGGCGGCGCGGTCGTGGGTGACGTCGTCGCTTCGCGGCTCGCGGGGCAGGTCGTTGTCGTCGCCCTTCCCCTTTGGCCGCAGGGCGGGTACCTCCGTGCCGTGCAGGCTGGTGACCCTGCCGAGCAGCATCCGGTTGCGGTTGGCCGGGTCACGGGGAGCGGGGGGGCCGTAGAGGCTGTCCAGCTCCAGGGTGGCGGTCCGCAGGTTCTTCAGCTCGCCGCGGATCGTGTCCAGTTCCAGCGGGACCATGGTGGGCGCCAGCAGCTTGGCGGTGGTGAAGGAGCTGGCCTCCAGGGTGACATCGTGGTCGACGAACTGGCCGAAGTAGGTGTAGGCCGCCGGGATATCGGCATCCCCAGGGTCGGCGCCGCCGGGATCCTGCATGGTCCGGCCCAGCTCCTTCAGGCGCTTGGGGGTCTCGGCCGACACCGGCAGCAGGTTGACCTGGTCATCCTGGAGCTTTGGGAACAGGAAGTCGAAGTCCTGCAGCGCCGCCGGTCCGGCCACCGCGAAGCCCAGGCCGAGGTCGGCGGTGCGGCTGGCCAGGTCGCGCTGGGCGTCGTGGAGCTGCTGGGGCGTGGCAACCGATCCGTGGGCGAAACGTGGCATCGTCGATCCCTCCCCCGGGGATGCGCGACCCTCCTGCTGCGATCGTTGGCCCGAACGGTCGGATCATCCGCCTGTGCGGGCGCGCCGTCGAGATCAGGTCCCGATAGGCATTCCCCATCGGACGGCCCGAGTACTGCTGCGGGCCACTGGCCGCCCAGCAGACCATCTCGGTCACGAGGAATTGAACCCTGGTGGTGACACGCGGTGGTGGGCTTCGTCCACACGTGGGTTGGCGTTCAACCGGGGGTCGACCATGATCCGGTCGATGAAGTCGTCGACCACGGTGGCGATGTTGTACACGCCTCACAGGCGGTCGTACAGCGAGCGGCACTTGTGGAGCTTGCATCGGGACCATCACCCGCTGCCAGCATGTCGGCGTGGCTCAGGTGCCCAGCGCCAACCTGGTCGTCTTGAGTGCGTGATCCGCCTCAGCAGGGAGGGTGCTGAACCTGGAGGATGTTTGGAGGACGTCAGAGGGGACAACCACGGTCACCAGCGGTCTACAGCGGTGCAACCTCGATCCCGCCGTGAGCAGGGCATCCGAGGGTGACCAGGGCCGCTCGCACAGGTGTGCCCTAGATGGCATGCAAGCGGTCAGCGCCCAGTTTCAGCCCTGGTGTTAGAGATCACCGGTCGATCGTGACCGCCGGCACAGCTCGGTCGGAGTCGAGCGATCATCCTGAGGTCGTGCAGCATCTTGCTGGCAGGAGTACCGCCGATGAGGCTCTGGGACCAACTGGGTGGGCATACCTGGGGCGAGCGCGCCGGACCGCGATCGGCCGACGCGGAGCCAACCCACCGCCGGCCGAGCCGCCCCCGCCGGCTGCAACGGCCTCGCGCCAGGCGCCCGTGCTCGGCTACGGCGATCAGGACCACCAGGCCGGGCTGGAGCCGTAGGTAGTGTTTGGCCCGACGTTGTCTGCCGATCGACCCGCAGCCATGCTGCCTCGTTGCAGCACCAGCGCCAGGAGGCTCCATGGGCGCCATGATCCTCGCTGCCGTCGTCACCATCGCTATCGTTGTTGGCTTGC